>DATFJT010000198.1:0-8299 GCA_035269065.1 Saprospiraceae bacterium
TAGATCCAGCCGATGCAAAGGGGCTGATTAAATCCGCTATCCGTGATGACGACCCTGTCTGTATGATGGAGTCGGAGGTATTGTATGGCTACGAGGGAGAGGTGCCAGAAGGGGAATACCTGGTGCCGATTGGCAAAGCGGCTGTGCGTAAAGAAGGAACGGATGTAACACTGGTCACTTTCAATAAAATGATTCTGCCAACCATGGAGGCGGCAGAAGAGCTAGAGAAGGAGGGTATTTCAGCAGAGGTCATTGATTTGCGCACCATCAGACCTTTGGATCACGATACGCTCGTAAAGTCCATTAAAAAAACCAATAGAATGGTAGTTATTGACGAGAGTTGGCCTTTTGGTAGCATCTCTTCTGAAATAGCTTACCGAATGCAAAAATACGCTTTTGATTACCTGGATGCTCCTGTCACCAGGATTAATGCAGCGGATACCTCTTTACCATATGCGCCAACTTTGGTTGAGGAGTATATGCCGAATGCAGAAAAAATTATTAAAGCTGTAAAGGAAGTCACTTATCTACAGAAATAACTTAAAATCATCTCATGTCTGATTCAACCTATTCAACCAAAACCCGTGTGGGTGAGTTCATGACCGAACTTCAACACCGTAATCCGGGTGAAACAGAATTTCACCAGGCTGTCCGTGAATTTGCGGAAACAGTCATCCCTTTCATCGAGCAACATCCACATTACGAGGACCACAATCTCATGCGGCGTCTTACGGAACCTGATCGTGTGATTTCATTTAAGGTAACCTGGGTGGATGATCAAAACAGGATACAGGTGAACAGAGGCTATCGCGTCCAATTCAATAATGCTATCGGGCCTTACAAGGGTGGGCTTCGCTTCCACCCAAGTGTTAACAGAAGTATATTGAAGTTTTTAGGTTTCGAACAAATATTTAAAAACAGCCTTACGTGTCTGCCTATGGGTGGAGGCAAGGGAGGATCTGACTTTGATCCCAAGGGAAAATCCGATGGTGAAGTCATGCGTTTTTGCCAGGCATTTATGACTGAGCTACACAAATACATTGGTCCGGATATTGATGTGCCAGCCGGAGATATTGGGGTAGGAGGGAGAGAAATAGGATTCCTTTTCGGAGAATACAAGAAAATCACGCACAGACACGCTGGTGTTTTGACCGGTAAAGGATTGAGTTACGGGGGTAGTTTGATTCGACCGGAGGCAACCGGTTATGGTTGTGTTTATTTCCTGGAAGATATGTTGAAAAAAGCAGGTCATGGCATAGCAGGAAAGCATGCGTTGATATCAGGGGCTGGTAACGTGGCTCAGTACGCTGCAGAGAAGTTATTGGATCTTGGAGCCAAGGTCCTGACGATGTCTGATTCCGGTGGGTTCATATATGATAAAGAGGGTATTGACCGGGAGAAGCTCGAATGGATCATGGACCTCAAGAACAATCGCAGAGGAAGAATCAAGGAATACGCAGAAAAATTCAATGCGATCTATGTTGAAGGTAAGCGCCCCTGGCAAGTGGAAGGTGATCTGGCCCTGCCTTGCGCTACACAAAATGAGTTGCTCAGTGAAGATGCGCAGCAATTGATCAATAATGGTTGTTTGGCTGTTGCCGAAGGCGCAAATATGCCCACCAGCGATGATGCGGTAGATATTCTTAAGAAAAATGATGTGCTATTTGCCCCTGGTAAGGCAGCAAATGCCGGAGGGGTGGCAACAAGTGGTTTGGAAATGTCCCAGAATGCCATGCATACTTCCTGGACAAGGGAAGAGGTAGACAAGCGTTTGCGTACCATTATGACCACTATTCACAACCTATGTGTACAGTACGGTGAAAAGGAATCCGGAAACGTAGATTATGTCAAGGGTGCCAATATCGCCGGATTTGTCAAAGTAGCCGACTCCTTGATGGCACAGGGTGTTTAAGGCAATTGAGAAAGGAAAATCTGCTAAGTGATGAGCTATCGACCAGAGGAATTTGAGAAGAAGTGGCGGGAGTATTGGGAAGAAAAACATATCTACCAGGTAGAACGGGATGAGGCTAAACCCAAATTCTATTGCCTGGATATGTTTCCTTATCCAAGTGGTAAAGGATTACATGTCGGTCATCCTCTTGGCTACATCGCCTCTGATATTTACTCCAGGTACAAGCGCATGCAAGGATATAATGTTCTTCATCCGATGGGTTTTGATGCTTTTGGTTTGCCGGCGGAGCAGTATGCTATTCAGACCGGAGTGCACCCGGCAGATTCAACACAGGCCAATGCCAAAAGATACCGCGAGCAACTGAAGCAGTTGGGCCTTTCCTACGATTGGTCTAGAGAGGTTAAGACATGTGACCCAAATTACTATCGGTGGACGCAATGGATTTTTTCTCAATTGTACCAACATTACTACGATAAAGAAAAAGCTAATGCGCAACCCATAGCAGAATTAATAGCACACTTTGAAACAAAAGGGACGGAAGGCTTGCAAGCCGCGGGTACGGAAGCACTGGAGTTTAAGCCAGCAGAATGGAAAGCCAGGAGTAAGGTTGAACAAGCCAATATCCTGATGAATTATCGTCTGGCTTATCGCAGCGAATCATACGTCAATTGGTGCGAGGAGTTGGGGACGGTCCTTGCGAACGATGAGGTAAAAGACGGTGTGTCAGAAAGGGGTGGATTCCCTGTGGTGAAAAAACCTATGATGCAGTGGTCTCTCAGAACCACAGCCTATGCAGAGCGTTTGCTTGGAGGTCTGGAGGACCTTGAATGGAGCGATGCACTAAAATTAATGCAGGAGAATTGGATCGGCAAATCCCGTGGAGCTTTGATCCATTTTCCTGTCAAGGGTATGGAGCATCAGGTATCGGTATTTACTACGCGTCCGGATACCATTTTCGGTGTCAGTTTTATGGTTCTTGCACCTGAGCATGATTTGATTCAGGAAATAACCACTCTGGAGCAGAAAGAGTCCGTAGAATCTTATATAAAATATGTGAGCAGTCGCAGTGAGCGGGAGCGAATGAGTGAAATGCAAGACATGTCGGGTGCATTCACCGGGGCTTTTGTCCAACATCCCCTTACAGGTCAGGATATTCCAATTTATATCAGTGAGTACGTACTCAAAGATTACGGCACCGGTGCCATTATGGCTGTGCCTGACGGTGATGACCGGGATAGGCGCTTTGCAGAGAAGTACAATCTTCCTATTCCAATCATTCAGGAAGAGAAACAGGATGACATTTATATCATCAACTCGGAGTTTCTAGACGGTCTCACAGGAGATAAAGCCGTGGATCGAGCCATAGAAGTTATTTCTAAGAAAGGATTCGGGGAAGCCCAAATCAATTTTAAGCTGCGTGATGCCAATTTTAGTCGTCAGCGTTACTGGGGAGAACCCTTCCCCATATATTACGACGACGAGGGCATTCCTCAATTGATTCAGGACAACGAATTGCCCGTTCGTCTCCCTGGAACGGATGATTTTAAACCTTCTTCAGAAGGGAAGTCCCCTCTGTCAAAAGTAAAAGAATGGGTCATCACAGACCGAGGAAGGCGTGAGACAGATACTATGCCCGGTTTTGCCGGATCTTCCTGGTACTATTTCAGGTACATGGATCCACACAACAGTTCCGCGTTTGCTGGCGAAGATGCACTTCAATATTGGAAGGATGTGGATCTCTACATCGGTGGAGCTGAACATGCTGTAGGACATTTACTTTACGCCCGAATGTGGTGCAAATTTTTATACGATATAGGACTTTCTCCAGTGGACGAGCCATTCAAAAAGCTGGTCAACCAGGGTATGATTCAGGGTCGATCAAGCTTTGTCTATCGTGCCAATGAGAAATTTGCGGAAGCATTCTTAAAAAAATTACTGAAAGAGAATCTGTCTTCCTATGAAAGCGATGTGCTTATCGAAGGCGCAAATGGTAAGACATTCAGTGCAGACTTTGCCTGTAGGTTTTCTAAGGTGGTGATCGAGCTCAAATCCATGAGTGATTTGGAGCGTTATCTTGAGACGCATCGCAGGGACTTTGAATCCGCAGGATACATCTTTTTACCGATATCAATTGAAGAGCTCTTCTCCAATTATCACACCCCAGAAGTGATCATCAATAAGATTGAATCTGCCACGGAAAGTGCCCCACTTGTCACTTCCTGCTGTAATACAGGCTTGTTCATTTCTCGTGATATGGTGAAGGATCGCAGCCATGTTTCCGAACTGCATGTAGATGTTTCTATGGTGTCTGAGAAAGACAAACTTGATTTAAAGGCATTCGAGGCTTCGCGTGTAGACTTGGATAAAGTAGTTTATCTCACCAATGCGCAGGGAGAATACCTTTGTGGTCACCAGGTAGAAAAAATGTCGAAATCAAAATTTAATGTTGTTAACCCGGACGATGTGGTGGAGCAATATGGTACAGATTGTTTCCGCTTGTATGAGATGTTCCTTGGACCACTGGATCAGGCCAAGCCCTGGGATACGCAGAATATTGGCGGGGTGAGTAAATTTTTGCGAAAGTTCTACCACCTCTATTGGAGCGAAGATGGCGACGTACTTTTAACAAAGGAGGAACCGACAAAGGAGGAACTCAAGGTCCTTCATCAGTGCATTAAAAAGGTGCATGAAGACATTGAACGCATGGGTTTCAACACCTGCATATCCGCTATGATGATCGCTGTGAATGAATTGAAGAAGCTAAATTGCCATAAAAGGGATATTTTGGAACCGATGGCTTGTTTGATTGCTCCATTTGCCCCTCATATGGCAGAAGAATTATGGCAAGTTGCCCTTGGACATCCTGATTCTGTAGTTATTCAAGCTTTTCCCGATTGGGTAGAGAAATACCTCGTCGAAGACGAAATTGATTATCCACTTTGCATCAATGGTAAGAAAAGGGCAGAAGCCTCCTTTTCTAAGGAGTTGTCACGTGAAGAATTGATTGAGAAGGCGATTACCCATGAGGATCTCCAGAAGTGGTTAGATGGAAAAAATGTGGTGAAAACCATAGTGGTGCCTAATAAAATGATCAACGTGGTCGTCAAATGAGGATTCAGCGATATTGCGGAGTCTGTTAGAAAATGAATAATCTATGTCTTTCTACAATAAGTTAAAATGGATTTTAGCCATTGTCTTGGTTTTCGTACTCCTCGTGACCACAAAGCTCATTGATAGCAGGCATTTCAAGAAGGTTAAAGATTCTGTGGTTACGATTTATGAGGATCGCCTAATCGCGGATGATCTTATTTTTGAGATGTCAAGGTCTTTGCACGAAAAGGAAATTGCCGCTATGGTAATGGATACTGTTTTTTTCAATAGCACCAATAAAAACGTAAATCAGGACATCGAAGACTATGTGAGCAGGTTCGAACAAACAAAGCTGACACCAAAAGAAAAGACGATTTT
This sequence comes from Saprospiraceae bacterium, assembly GCA_035269065.1. Lineage (GTDB taxonomy): Bacteria > Bacteroidota > Bacteroidia > Chitinophagales > Saprospiraceae > DATFJT01. Next base: position 5,381 of record DATFJT010000198.1, read on the forward strand.
CGATAATTTCAAAGCCAATTATTTGAGACTTAGAAAGACGGAGAAAGCTTTTATCAGCAATGGGTTTCCATCCAATGAGCTCGTGTTGGAGGATATTACCAATATTCGCGAAAACCTTTATGAACTCACCAAAATACAGCTTGTTGAGGGCAATCGTCAAATGTCTATAAGTAAGGAGGCTATTGAGGCGATAGATTTCTACGGGAAAATTGAAATCTATTTCCTGGCATTCATTGCCTTTCTCATCCTCATCCTCGTTCTCTTTAAACCTAAGACAGATATGGAGGGGCTCTAAGCATTTATCTTCTGAACGCTTTTATGCTAGTCCAGGGATAATGCTGGTATTTTTAGTTGAAAAGACGCTTTCCTGACTATTCAGAAGCTTCAGAGAGTCTCAAGCATGGCCTCTGCTGTAGAATCAAGCCTGACTTGTCTTGGAATCAAGGGAAGTTCAACCTGATGGCTGATGTTTTCTCGCATCGAAATAAAAGTGTTGTGGAAGGCCAAAAAAAAGGAAGCGTCTTATACATCTATTTCCAGAGAGCCGGCATTTGGTGTCTTCCCCATTAATGCCATGCGCCTTGCCTGCCATCCAATGAGGGGACCGGCAATAATGGAGGAGAGTAGAGCGGCAAAAACTATGGCTACAAAAATGGCCTGATTGATAAGATTTAATTCCATGGCCAAGGTGGCCACTACGATTTCCATTGCTCCTCCAGGGGTAAATATCAGTCCCATGAGTGTGGATGTTCTGGTGGACTCCTTTCCCAGCACTGCGCCAAGCCATGCACCGATGAATTTACCAAATATCGCCACAGCACTGAATAAGAGTGTCGGCCACCATTCGAGCCCTATTAGAAAGTCAATGTGAAGCCCCAGGGTAGCAAAAAAGAGGGGAACAAAAATAGCATGCAGTGTATCTGAGATGCTATTGCGCATGTCATCGGTAACTTCTTTCGCACTTCCTACCATGATACCTGCAAGAAAGAAGCCTAAAATAGCGTGAATGCCCAACCATTGCGTGATAGCACCACAGAGTAAGCCAACACTGACGATGAGCGTTTGGGCGGCAGCCGGTTGTGCCAATGATGTCGCTGCTACTCGTTTGAGTGCAAAGCTAAGTACCCTAGCCCCCAGGCCAATGCTCAGAACAACAAAGCCCACTATACTCAAGGCAGTTGTAGCCAGTTCAGTAGCATTGGCGGTTTTTGCAGTCACAAGGGACATGACGAAACTAAATAAGAACCAGCCAAATATATCATTGACGGCGCAGGCAGATAAAGCAAGTGAAGCCTCAGGAGTATGATTGATTTTGAGATCTCCCAAAGCCCTTGCAACAACAGAAATAGCTGTAATAGACCCTGCTACTGCCAGAAAAAGAGGGAAAATAACGCCATCTGCTTCGGCACCCCAATAACTCTGGTCAAATGTTTGAAATATCGGGTAGCCTATGGCGATAGGCACCACTACACCTACGATCCCAATGAGGATAGCTGATCGTCCACTGCGGAGCGCCTGGCGGACGTCAACGTGAAATCCAGAAGATAAAAGAAGAAAAAAAACACCCAGCCAGGACACGGTTTCCAGCATGATGGCCTGGGCATTATCAGCGGGAAACAACCAGGTATGTATATCCGGGAAAACACGCCCAAGCAGGGTGGGGCCAAGCATGATGCCTGCCATTATTTCTCCGGCTATGGATGGAATTTTGACAGCCTCACAAAGTACACTCAAAGTACGGGCACATCCCAATAGTATCAGCACTTGTAGTAGAAAAAGAAGGATATGGTTTTCGCTTAGATAGTGCAATGGTCTGACAAGCTTGACTTAGAAAAAACCCATCCAGGAAAATTTATGATCCGTACAGCTGGGCAAAAATTAAAATTAATAAATGAGAATTGAATTTTTGACTCTTTGGAGGACTGCCTGAGATATATTGAATTAGCCGCACTCTACTAGGTGATTTTACCAGGTCAATTATCGACAGACCATTATATTTTTAACTATCATGCTTTAGTCAGAAATGAGCGTAATTCAAGTACTTTTAACACTTGTCATAGCCAATCAGGCTTTGAATGGACTATTCCTGGCCTCTAAATGCGGTAAATTAATTACTGAGCTTTGTCGAATGCATTTGTTCTAATTGCCATTGATCACCATCCCTAATGGCCACGACGCTTTCGAGCCAGTGTGCCGTGCCCACAGTATCCTTCCCTTTGATCCAGGTGCCGTAGTTGTGATAGGCCACCCAAATACTATTTTGGTGATGAACGGATTTGAGAAAATCAAAATGATTCAGCCTTTGATATTTCTCCCTTTTTTGATTTAAATTTTCTTTGACCAAGTAATAGGCGATAGAGTCATTATTCCAGATCATGCCGTTTTCTAACAGGAGAAAGTCACGCGTATGGTATTGGTTGATAGCACTGGTATCCAAATCTGACCATATGTCTTCAAAAGACTGTCTTACTAAGGTTTTTACTGCTTTTATGTCCTTGTCTTGCTGATCTTCATCAATGACTTGAGACCCATCTGGTTTTGCCGATTGCCCGCATGACATTATTGAAAGCAGGATGGTTGTGAGAATTAAAATTCGTTTCATGAGTTGTTGATCTAGGGCTATAAAAATAATGCGTTTAAACCTCAGGGAAAGGTGATTAGCGGATATTCAATTCTCGCTCAATTTCTTTCTTTAAGGCTCTAATTTTTAATTGAACTTCCTCGTATAGTCTCATAATGAATCTGCGATTAAATTCAATTTTCCAAAGGTAAGTCAAGAGTATTTTTTTCTCCTGCTGTGATACTGGAATGGGTGTCTGAACGTCCAGGATATTTCCTTTTTTATCAAAAATAAAATAGGGGGCTACAGCTTCGTTAAATTCCTTGAAGTAGTTTTCCTGGAATTGAATCTCGGTGTAA
>DATFJT010000199.1:0-3324 GCA_035269065.1 Saprospiraceae bacterium
TAGGGGCAAATGGAGACGCTACCATTACGGCATCAATGGCAGGCATTGAAGCGGATGGCTCTCTCACCATCATATCACAGGGTGATTTTGTGCCGGCTCCCACACCCATGAGGGATCCCATCAGTGTGATTTCAATTTTCAGTGATGCGTACAACAACCAACCTGTTGACTTTTACAATGGCTTTTACGAGCCTTTTCAAACAACAACTTCCAACGATTTCACGGTAGATGGAGACAATGTATTGAACTATGAGAATTTCAATTTCGTGGGTATCGAATTCAATCAGGATGTACCAACCATCAATGGAAAACTGGCCACTCATTTTCACATGGATGTATTTGTGCCGGGCTCAATGCCACCCAATGCGGATTTGAGGGTTGCGCTTGTTGACTTTGGCCCTGACAGGTCATTTGGTGGAGGGGATGATACAGAAATATTTGAAGACTTTGACCTGGGCTCTGTCCCGGATCAATGGATTTCCCTGGATATGGATATTACCGGTTTGAATCCAAAGACAACCCTTGGCCAAATTGTCCTGTCGGGTGATGGACCGGGTACACCTCCTTCCAATTTCTATGCAGACAACCTGTATTTCTACAGAGAGGATGGTACGGATATTACACCGGAGGCTGTGGTTCTCCCAATTGATTTCGAATTATCCAATCCTGTGAACTATACTTTTGAAGGTTTTGAAGGAGCAGATTCTCAAATTGAGACAAATCCGGATCAAGGAGGCTTAAATATCTCTTCTACCGTTATGAGAACAACCAAAACTGCAGGTGCCCAATTTTTTGCCGGAACCTCGCTAGACCTGGATAATCCAATTGACTTTTCTCAAACGCAGGAACTATCTATAAAAATTTGGTCTCCTAAAGCTGGAATCCCCATCAGGCTGGCCCTGGAGCGGAGTGACGGCAGTGCGACACAGGTATTTATGGATGTCAATATGAGTGTTAGCAATGAATGGGAGGAGTTGGTGTTTGATTTCAGTGGTGTTGCAGACAATGCGGCAAACTACAACAGAATAGTTGTTTTCATTGAGTTCGTAGTTGATCTCCCCGGTGATGGCAGCACCTATTATTTCGATGATATTCAATTGAACAATTAAATAAAGAGAAGTGAATTACACGGCAAAATATTTGGTTAAAAGCGGATTTTATGTCCTTACGGTCCTGCTCATTGGATCCTTTTACGGTTGTGAGCAGGATGAGGTGCAAACAGTTGTCAACTTCACCAATTTAACATGGGAAGACAACTTTGATTCGGAAGGCACCCCGGATTCATCTAACTGGACTTACGATATTGGAGATGGCACGGCCCAGGGAATTCCGGGTTGGGGAAACAACGAATTACAGTATTATACCGATCGTCCCGAAAATGTGGTTGTTGAAGATGGCATGCTGAAGATTACAGCGCGCCGGGAACAATTTGAAGGCAGAAATTATACTTCTGCAAGAATTCTTACCAAAGGGTTGTTTGAGCAAGCTTACGGTCGTTTCGAAGCGCGTATCAAATTGCCCTGGGGACAGGGATTATGGCCGGCTTTTTGGATGCTGGGAGATGACCTGGATGGATCCTTAACCTGGCCGGAAATCGGAGAAATAGATATCATGGAAAATAGGGGAGATGAACCTACAATAGTGCATGGAAGCGTGCATGGTCCGGGATATTCTGCAGGAGAGGCCATCACAAAAACTTATGAATTGACAGATAGCCGTTTTGACACGGAATTTCATGTGTTTGGCATCGAATGGGGCCCGGATTATATCAATTACTATGTGGACGATGACCTGTACAATCAAATTACACCGGATGATGTTACCGGGGAATGGGTTTTCAATGACAATCCCTTTCACATCATATTGAATGTAGCGGTTGGGGGATCCTTTTCAGGAAATCCAACAGCTGAAACATTGTTTCCTCAGACCATGTACGTGGATTATGTGCGTGTATACAGCCAGTAGTTTTTTCCATTATTTGAAAGCGGTATAAAAAAGTTTTACGAAGGAATATATGATGACAGCAACTACTAGTAAAGTAGCTCAATTGGCAAAGAAGATTATTGACGGAGATCAGTATTATAAAATAGCGAATGTCAATACCCTAAGGCCCTTTTTTATGAGTGTGGTCAGCCATGCCAATCATTGGATGTTTATTTCCAGTAATGGCGGGCTCACAGCCGGGCGTAAAGACGCTGATCATGCACTATTTCCTTATTACACGGACGATAAAATAACAGAATCAGCAGCACAAACAGGAAGCCTCACCCTGATCCGCATCCTGCAGAATGGTCAAAACCATTTATGGGAGCCATTTGGAGAGAAAAAGCAGCGTGCTGACATTGAACGTAATCTCTACAAAAGCCCTTACGGCAATAAGATACTGTTTGAGGAGATACACCACGGAATGGGTCTCACTTTTAGGTATAGCTGGTCCTTTTCCAACCAATACGGATTTGTTCGCAAAGCAAAGCTGATCAACCATTCTTCTGAGAGTGTGAAAGTCGAGATTTTAGATGGCCTGCAAAACATCCTTCCTGCAAGTGTGCCAGCGGATTTACAAAACAAGGCAAGTAACCTCGTAGATGCTTACAAACGCAACGAGCTGGATGAAGTAACGGGAATGGGCATCTATGCACTAAGTGCCATTATTGTAGATAAAGCTGAACCAAGTGAAGCACTGAAGGCGAATGTGGTTTGGTCAAGGGGGCTGCAGGAGCCCAACCTATTGTTGTCCAATCTACAGGTTAGAAAATTTAGAAACAATTTACCCCTGCGCACAGAAAAGGATATCAAAGGAGAAAAAGGAGCATATTTATTGAATGCAGAATTTGACCTTCAGCCGGGAGAGGGAAAAGACTGGTGGATCGTTGCAGATGTAAATAAAGACCATTCTTCGGTAGTCTCCCTGATGGAAGAGCTTAAGCAGGATTCCTCTCTAATTGAGAACGTAAACAAAGATATCAGGCAAGGAACAAATAAACTGCGTGCATTGGTCGCCAGTGCAGATGGCCTTCAAAAAACGGATGACCACCTGAGAGATGCCCGCCACTATTCGAATGCGCTTTTTAATATCATGAGAGGCGGCATTTTTGCAAACAATTATACTATAGACCGCAAAGACTTCCTGTCTTATCTCAAAAAAGCCAATAATCAGCTTTACAGTCAGGTTTCTGACCACCTCCATGTCATGCCTGAGCAGATGGAGCTCCGGAAGTTCAGATCATACATGCAGACCTCTGGCAACTCTGATCTTATAAGACTGGCATTTGAGTATCTACCGCTCATGTTCAGTCGACGGCATGGAGATCCTAGCCGACCGTG
>DATFJT010000200.1:0-2659 GCA_035269065.1 Saprospiraceae bacterium
ACAGGTGTTCTTCAAAGATGAACCTTACCCGCTTTTTGCCAATGTCCCACAGAAAAAGACTGGCTTTCGACGATGGATGGATCTGATCTTTGAATAATTTCGCTGTAATTCTTATTCAGAAAAGAACATATAAAATTCAATTCAAACTATCGGAAACTCCCTGGTAGCGCGAAGGACGTTCTCGTGTCGTTAAAGGGTCGGTGTCTTCCAATACTTCGCACTTTCCTACTTCGCCAATTTGCAAGGTATGGTCCCCTGCACGCACGCTTTGATTAAGAGTACATTCAATTCGCGCAATAGCATCATCGAACATGATTTGCCCATTTTTAAAAGAATATGGAACACCATTGATATGCTCGTTCGTAACTTCACTATCTGCACTAAACTTGTTGATCAGATCTTTTTGCTTTTCAGATAAGACGTGCAGCGTAAAACTGGTGCTATAATCGATAGTCTCGTTTAGGTGACTATCTACCCGGACGGAGACGACGATTTGAAGCGGCTCAAAAGAAATCTGACTTACCCAGTTGACAATTCCTGCAGCAATGTAATCCTTGTCTCGTGTTTTTAATTCTTCCCCCGGTTTAACTGCTGTTAAAATGTAATATCCATTGCTCAGTTTTTGAAGTGCCTTATTCATATTCATAAATTATTGTTTATCAATACAATACAAGGACAAGCACAGATGTTTAATACGAAACTGCATGACGAGTCTTCAAGGGCGATCTAAGCTTTCAGATGACCAAAGCACGAAATGGAATTGAAAAGGGGGCATTTGCCATCTATTGCTTCAATCCTTCAAGCCAATACTTGGTTTGCTTATAGCCCTCATCTACTATCACTTTCCAGTTTTTGTTACTTAGGAAACTCATCCCTTTTAAATCAAGCTCTACGTAATGAGACACTTTACTTTTATTGATTTCCTGACGTTGCATGCTGTTCAAGGTCATTGAGTTCACAATAATGGATGATATATTCGGAATTTTATAGCGCCGTTTTTTAGAAAATTTGGCAGTCAGTAATTCCATAGAGGTCGGCGTATCGTTGTAATTCGTCTTAACATCCTGTATGCCACTCAGGGAGACCGCATAAATTTTATCCACCGGGTAGCGATACATAGGGTCGATGGGCAGGTTGTCCATGACTCCGCCATCGACATGCAGATAATTGTCTATAACGACAGGAGGAAAAACACCTGGAACCGAGATGCTGGCACGAATTTTTCGCCATATTTTGCCGCGTTCATGTACTGCCAGTTCTGCTTTTGTAAGATTGGCTGAAACGCAGTAGGAATTGACCCAGAGGTCCTCGATGTCACGTTTTTTAAATATTTCCCTGATAAACCGCGTCAGCTTTTTACCACTCATGATCGAAACCAATGGAATGTCCAGGTCTTTTGAAGCGACTTTCTTCTTGACTGACTCCTGACAAATGTGCTCTATCTCGGATACATCGAAATCGCAAATGGCCATGGTAAGCCCGCCTAATGCTCCGGCGCTAGCCCCTCCGATGAAATCAATTGGGATGCCTTTTTCCTGCATCGCCTTGACGACACCGATGTGAGCAAATCCTTTGGCACCACCCCCACCTAAAACCAGGCCATTGGCTTTGTGGGTCAGTATTCTGCAAAAACGACCAATGTCATCTTTGTGGTTCTTTCTCAAATGAATGGCGAGGTTGACATTTCTGTTCTTGAGCCATTGAGCGGTGCCCTGTGGAATCTCATCATCATTTTCATGAAGCATGAGCAGATAAACTTTCTTACCCAACAAGCCTCCCTGGTAGATATTGAGCTCTTGCTCAATTGGTTTGAGTTCCGGACTGTCCTCAAACGCTGTTGCCACAACCACCAGATCTGCGTAAATCAGGATTTTCCTGGACCACTCTAAATTCTTTTGATCGACCACCAGGAAATTTAAATCATTGTTGTTGTCCAGAGATTCAAAAAAGCTTTCTGAATTTTCATGGGGGTTTTCAGGCTGGTTGTAGATACTGAGATTAAAGGATTGTTCGTCGAAGTAGTCCAGCATGCGATCACTCCATGCCGTAAAATCAGCTTCCGGGTCGAGCTTTACGACGACAATATTTTGAGGTGGAGCTTGCTTATTGGCTTCCAGCGCATTTCTTTTTAAGCGCGAAATGATAAACTGGTTGACGCGTGTGGCAAAGGATGGCCTGTGTGACACAATGGTTTGGAAGCCTGCCCTGGTCAGTGCCAGAGCCTTGGACTTTCTCACAGCAAGCACCGATGCTGAGCGTGGGCTACCGCTAAAAAACGCCAATTCACCTACCGGTTCTCCCACTCCGACATCGCCAAGCACCTGAACGGATGATCCTTCCCTGAGTACAGAGCGCAAACGTCCCGATAACAGGAAATAAAGCTTTGAAGATTCATCATCTTGCTCCATCAAGTAATCCCCGGGATCAAGTTCTACTATTTCACTCTGTTGCAATATTTCATCAATATCCTCTTTGTTGAGGTCTTTGAAAATTTGAGCTACCCTGGAAGAAATGAATGAAGCATCTACAGCCATGTTAAAAATTTAAATCGGACCCTTCAGACCAAAAGCAGATGAAGGATCAAACGCAGTAACTAGTTTTAACCAGGTCCTACCGCAAAATACCCTAAAATAATAAAGCTATCGGTTAAAAAGATACC
>DATFJT010000201.1:0-2821 GCA_035269065.1 Saprospiraceae bacterium
TTTCAATGATTCCTTCTTCAAGTTCTTTATTGTATTTTGGATTGAGCCAGTGTGAGTTTATGGCCACACGATCTAATCCATGATACTTATTCTTGTCTTTAAGTTTTTTCGCAAGAAATGTAGACTGTCCGCTCGCATCAATAATAAAATCCCCTACAAATACAGACTTCTTCCCATCCCTATTTTGGACTGATACTTTAATCTGGTTTTTATTATGATCAAATTTCACACCTCTTACAGGTGTTTCTTCATATACTTTTACACCTAATTCCTTTGACCGATCTAATAACATTTTATCAAATGAGGCTCTTTCAACATGAAAAGACAATGAACTCGGGCCGGTTATTTCATCCTTAAAATACCAAACCGTATTTGAACTCCCATCCGAATTACTAAACTTAACTCCCGGTTTTCTATTGTACGTTGTAGTCATTCTGTCAAGAACTCCCAGGTCGTCGAACAAGCCATAATTAAACGGTAATAGTGACTCACCAACATGAGGCCTGGGAAATTTTTCCTTTTCAAAAAGTGTAACATCGTGTCCTTTCATCGCTAAAAAAGATGCTGCTGAAGAACCGGCCGGCCCGCCCCCGATTACAAATATTTTACTGTCTTCCATTAAATGTTATTTAGATGTTGCAGAATTATTTTACAAATCATAGGAAACTCATATTTCTGTCTCGATACGGTTATCCAACATTCTGTTTTACCTGGTGCGACTCCATATTAATAAAAGAGAACATTATAATCCCGAATAACTGCTGATTATATTTCTTTGAACATCAGATGTGCCTGAATATATCGTTGCGCTTAATGCCGCTCTTAAATATGATTCTATAAAACTTCCTTTCAGGTAAGCAGATCCACCCATAATAGAAAAAGCTTCCAGGCACGTTTTCTGAAGTGCTGTACTCACATATAATTTTGCCATAGATGCAGTTTTGCCGGGTTTTTTTTCATGTTCAAGATCCCAGGCAGCTTTATAAACCATCAACCTGCAGCTCTGCAGCCGTACGTTCATATCTGCAATTTTGTGCGAAATTGCCTGGTAGTTACTAATATAACTGCTCCCTACTTTTCTTTTCCTTGCATAATCAGCAGATACTTCAGTTATTTTGCCCATGAGCCCTACATGAACAGCTCCAAGGCATGCCCTTTCCCAATTCATGCTTTCGGAAAAGATGGGTCCACCCGCACCCTCTTTACCAAGCACGTCTGAAGGATATACTTCCACCTGACGGAACCTTTGTCTACCCATCTGAACGCTTTCCATTCCGATCTTTTCAAGAACTTCTTCCGAATAAACTCCTTTTTTTTCATGATCCACTAGAAACGCAGTAATACCGCCAAAATATCCCTTGGTTTTTTTGGTAGCCATATATACCAGGCTCTTATCTGCAATCGGAGCATTTGTGATCATTGTTTTTTCGCCGTTTAAAAAGTAGCTCCCGTCAGATCGTACAGCTTCACTTTCCATACTGTATACATCCGAGCCTGAATTTTTTTCTGTTATACTATTCGCCATTAACGAGTTGCCTGCACATAAACCCGGCAAGCATGCAGCCTTTTGTTCATCAGTGCCGAACTTATGAATCGGCACCAGGCAGGAAAGCATTTGTGCTGCAACAGCGAAAGGCAGGCCAGCGTCATTACAGCTATATCCCAGAGCTTCAAGTCCCACAACGGTGGTTACAGCGTCGAAGCCGCTGCCTCCATACTCTTTGGGTATGGGCAGTCCGTGAAGGCCCAGTTCTCCGCATCGTTTCCAGTCTGCTTTCGAAAAAGCCCGATTACCCTCTTTTACAAACGCCAGATGATTTATTGATTTTTCAACCTTTTGTTGTATGTCATCACGCAGGGACCGCTGCCGATCTGTTAAATTAAAATTCATGATGAGTATGCTTTTAATTTCTGATAGTCCGTTTTGTTCGTGCTGGTCTTGGGAATTTTTTTCAGATAAATAAATTCATCCGGGACCATATAGTGAGGCAAATAGTTCAGGCAAAATTGCTTTAACTGCACTGAGTTCAGATCTTCTTCCGCCTTTTTTTGCACGAAAACTTTAATTTTGCCCTGTAAATCCTCATCTACGGTTGAAATTGCTGCAGCATCCGTAATCTCCGGCATCCGGTGAAGGACATTTTCAATTTCTCCAAGCTCAACCCTGAAGCCATTTTTTTTTACCATTCTGTCTATACGTTCTCTATAAACATAGTCGCCATTGCTATTCACGGAGACAAGATCACCTGTAGAATACCATCGTTTTCCTTCATCATAAAACGTTGATTTGCCTGTCTGCGCATCATCCTTCCAGTACCCGATGCACACTGCAGGGCCCGATATACATAGTTCATTGCCGGCGGTACCACGATGTACCAATTTGCCTTCGAGGTGGCTGCAGACCTCCCCGATAGGAAAAGGTTCCAATTGGCTTTTCGGTAAAGGCAGAGGGATTTTAAACCATGTGCATACATTCGTTTCAGTTGGCCCATATAGATTAAAAAATTTTGCATGAGGCCAAATCTCAGTCAGCTGTTTAAGTGGCTTTACTGGAAAAACTTCCCCCGCAAACAGTACATACATCAAAGACGTGTGATCGTACCTGTCTATTTTACCATAGTGCAGCATTAGTTTTAAAATGGTTGGCGTAGAGTACCAGTGTGTTATCTTTTTTTCTTCGATCAGCTGAGAAAGGAGCCTTGGGTTTTTTCCATGCTTTGCATCAATTAAAACCAGTGCAGCAGCATGTTTTATACTTACAAAAAGGTCAAAAATGGATAAGTCGAAGTGAAAAGGAGCGTGTGAAGACAGCACACTCTTT
>DATFJT010000202.1:0-3804 GCA_035269065.1 Saprospiraceae bacterium
ACCTCCACTAACACCGCCGCCAGCTCTGTCTCCGTGAACTGCCCTCGATCCACCAGTACACCAAATAAAGAACCGCCCGGGCAGTAACTCATCACCAAATAGGGCGACCCATCGTGCACATCAAAGTACCGGGCTGTCAATAAATGCGGATGATTGATATCCAATACATTCGCATACTCCCGACGAAAGAGTTTAATGCCACTGGTATCCATCCCCTTATCCGGCGCATAGATCTTGATCGCTACCACCGCATCTTCGGCCATCTGGTCCGCCGCTTTCCACACCATCGCAAAGCCGCCTGTACCAATATGATCCAATAATCGATACCGTCCCGCAAATATGTCGCCTGCCTTTAATTGCATCTGTTTTCCGTTTTCTTTATGTACAGCCGTATTTCTTACCCTTTGCTATATACAAAAAAATTTGTGGCCGCGCGGCGCGCGGCAGTTTCCTCGGCAGATTTCGCGGCTTCTTGATAGCTGACCCACCAATGCCTCCACCAAACCAATTGCGATGGGGCTATAGTCCCGATAAACCCATCTACCCAAATCATTATTCTCCGGCATATTTTTATGCTTCACCTGCTCTAGCCAAATAATCCCGCTGCAATTATGTGAATAAGAAAAGATACTATCTGATATATTCATTCAATTTTAATATTAGCCTCTGAACTTCATCTCAAAGCACTTCTATGTTGAACAACCGGAAAAATCGTCAAAACCTCATGTCGCTTTACTAAGTAAAGTCTACTGATTATCCAATCGGCTCATAATTCTCGCATTATATATAATTTTTTCAAAGTGCAATCAAAGCTTAAAAATCCACTTCAAAAGCTCTATCGCCTAATAATATAACATCGCCGGGTTTTAGTTCAATCTTACCTTTTACCCTGATATAGGTCGTTTTTAGACTACTCTGATCACTCAAATGCCATGCTCCATCTTTTTTTTCGAGTACGGCCTGGACTTTACTCGTAATTGTGTAATTTTCCGGGTCGGTATTTTCCCTATTTAGGGAAATTTTAGTCTTAGAAAAAGATAGGGTTTTAGGTTCCTCACCTTCACGGGGGATACGATGGAGCTGAAGCCCCGCTCCCACTCTGGATGGGTCTACGGTCTTATTCCATGGGGTTTGCGTTTTGTTCACCTCATTTTCATTTTGTTCTGTCTTATCCTCTCCTCCGGCTGTCGCTTCAGGATTATCTTTTTCGCTATGTAATTTTGGGTCTGGCGATTCCCGGGGTGTTCTTCGGTGCGGCTTTTTCTGTTCTTTAAGCGGCATTTGGTTGTCCATATCCCAAGGGGTGGCTTCCGGCGTCGCGCCCACTACCGTTTCATTAAGGTCTTCGGAATCATCCTTGCTGCCTATTCCTTTGGAGTCCGAACTTAAAGCGTCAACATCATCTTGATTTAGTGAACCTGAAATAGGATAGTTACAGCGTTCACATCGAAGGGCTGTTTGGGAGTTCTGAAATCCGCAATTATTACATCTCATACTACATGTTTTTTTATCATAGAATTTAAGCAGAGCTATTGAATTAGATACTTCTGCTCAGGCCTTCTCATTTCCCTTGGAAATGATGTCAAAATATTGACCATTGGTTGTTTTGTTCTCTTTATTATTGTTTTTTGCCATTGCTTGATATGAGTTTTGAGGGGCCTTAGTCATCATTTAGACTGCCCGTAGTATCTTTTTCCGTTGACACCTTTTCAGTGGCACCACTATTTCGTTCATCCTCTTTCTCATTTTCTTTTTGTTGTGGTCTCTTCTCATTTTTTTCAATATCTTCTGTCTTCATTTTATCGCCATCTTCTTTTTCAGCTGGCACTCTCTTAGTATCTCCACTCATTATATTCCCTTCCTTACCATCTCTTTTTTCTTTGTCACTTCTATCTTCTACTGTATCCTTGCCGCTTTCTTTTTCAACTCCTACTTCTTCGGATTTCGACTTAAACAAACCATTGTTTGTTGCATAATACGTTGAGATAGAGCCTAAAGCGAACATTAGAAAAAGAATAGATATAAAAGCTATTTTCTTACCTCTTCCCGAAAAGAAAAGCGTTTTCTTTCTCGGAAAGGAGGTAGCTACAGCAGATGTTTGAGGCACCTTGGTATTTGCAGCTGCAGGTAGGCCATCGGCCTCTATGACTTCAGCCAGAATAAGTGTTATGTTATCATGCCCTCCGGCCTCCAGGGCCGCCTTTATAAGTTGATCGACCATTTTCTGTGGGGAGTCCTTTTTTAAAAGGAACTCCTCAATCTGAGTATCTAATAGCATGCCGTTCAATCCGTCACTGCATAGTAAGATGCTATCGCCCTTATACAATTTCACTTTCTTGTATCCGGGCTTCAATTTATCTTCATCGCCTCCCAGACTTTGCGTGATAATATTATTATTTGGGTGATAAAAGGCCTGTTCTTCCGTCAACTTGCCCGCATCTACCATTTCCTGAACTAAAGAATGATCTTTTGAAAGGGGGGATAAAGTATTATTTCGAAAGAGATAGGTTCGGCTGTCTCCTACCCAACTCACATGGAGTGTATCTTCAATTAACCAGCAAACGACTAAAGTAGTTCCCATTTGAGCCGTCTCCGGATTTTCTTCACCGTGAAGAATGATTTTATTATTGGCCTGAATCATAACATCTTCTATAAAGGAACGGGGGACTTGCCATAGTTCTTTTACTCTATCTTCATCTTGAAAGGCTTCTTTTACGCTGTTGACAGCGATTTCAGAAGCTACCTCACCCGCATTTGTCCCCCCCATACCATCGGCTACTACCCAGACAGCACCCAGCTTCGTCGGCACATAAACTTTACGGGAGTCAAAAAGCCATTCCTTATGCTCAATGTTGGGGTTCACAATAAAGTTATCTTCATTGTGATCTCTGACTTCCCCGGTGTGTGTTAGGGCCGCGATTTTGTATTTCAGCTGTTCCATGGTTTTAATTTTCGTTTAGGGGAAATAAATCGCTAGAGGAGGTTTCCTCCGCCTCTTGATCAATATCCAAAGGGTGCATCGTAAATAATTGGCCCGACTGCCTCAGAAAGCCTCTGAAATAAAATTCTACTTTATTTTCAGTAACAATGGGTTCAATATAATACCCCCCTAAAAGCCCCTCTAATTCCGGGGCTGATAGCACATTTTTTATCTTACTTTCCGGATTGCTTCTCAATAAGGGTGAAAAGTGAACCTTTAGTTTTAATTTTACGCTATCGGCATTCGGCGTCTCGTAGCCAAGAATAAAGAAAGGCTCAATAACCACAGCACCCTCCGGAATTTGATATTTCAATCCTGTTTTACTCTTATGCTTTACAGTGTCTTTTAGAATAAGAAATTGGTAGGCTTCCATTGATATTGTATTTTCAACAATCATTTGAAGCGTATCAGGTGTTTCCGAGCCTGCCTTATACATTTGCATTTGGCCAGTAACGGGTGTCAAACTATCATTTGATTCATATTGCTGCAAAAAGAGCGAGTCCTTCAGCCAGGGTTCCAGGACCGAAGTGTCCAAAACCAAAAAAGAGTCCACCCAAATACCTAAGGCACATTCCTTACCAAAATACCTAGAGCTATCCCTTCCATACCGTCGGCTGGAATCGCCCAAGAGCTGGAACTGATGTTCGATCATCACAACACTTGACTCTAGACTTTTTACCAGAATCCTTTCCGCTTTAGGAGATTTTTGAACTAAACTGCGGAACTGCTGTGCATCTAATTGCTGAAAAGCAATCGTAATTAAAAATATACTTAATATGGATACCTTCATTGTTACGGTGTTTTATTACTCTGTTTTTGATATA
>DATFJT010000203.1:0-2514 GCA_035269065.1 Saprospiraceae bacterium
GCAGCCAATAAGGCAAACAGGAGCGCCAATAGCTCGTCCATTCCTTTAATATTGGCAACCACTTCGGTGTGCACAGGATGTACAGTAAAAATCAAGGCTGACAAGGAGGCAATCCAATAACGGTATTTTTTCTTTCGGAACACATCCAGCAACCACTGGTACAAGACAACTATCAGAATACCGTAGAAAAGCAAATTGAAAAAATGAAAGATCGTGGGGTTGTTACCCGCGATCTCATAAACAAAAGAAAAGAAAAGCAAACTAAGAGGCCGATACCGTCCGCCGGCCACCAACTGATCCTTTCCCTCTTTTTGAAAAAACCCAAAAAAAGTATCCTTTGTTAAAATACCCGACCAGCCATCAATTCCCTGTTGGGTGAATTTGTTTTCTGAGATAACAATAGCATCGTCCAATACAAAACCATGACGGAGGGTATTGAGGTACAGTAATAATGATAGTGCGAAGAGCATCCAGGGCACCCATTTGATTGGGATGGGAAAGGGATCTGTTTTTCTCTTTCTTTTTCCTGACATGCAGCTAGGCCTCTGATTTCGTTAATTCCTGGTCTTTTCGCTTGGCCTTGTACCTTCCTTTGCCATTGATCGTTCCATTAAATACCATGGTCTTTCTCAGCTCGTTTCGTTCGTCTTCCGGAAGGGCATTGAATTTTTTGCATTTCTCAGAGCAGCAGCCCTCGTATCTATCCTTACATTTCTCACACTGGATGAACAGTATATGGCAGGCGTCATTTGCACAGTTGGTATGATCATCACAAGCAGTACCACACTGATGGCAATGGGCTATAATTTCCTGAGAAATTCGCTCCCCGAGGCGCTCATCGAAGACAAAATTCTTACCCAAAAATTTGTTTTCAAGCCCCAGCTCCTGCACCGTTCGAGCATACTCAATAATGCCGCCATTCAATTGGTACACCTTGTCAAATCCCTTATGCTTAAAGTAGGCGCTGGCTTTCTCACAGCGAATACCGCCCGTGCAGTACATAATGATATGCTTCTCCCGATGTTCCTGCAGCAAGTCCTCCACGATGGGCAAAGCCTCTCTGAAAGTCTCTACGTCCGGACAAATAGCGCTCTCAAAGTGGCCAACCTCACTTTCATAATGATTTCGCATGTCTATAACAATGGTATCCTCCCGTCGCGTCAATTCGTTGAATTGTACAGCATCTAAATGCTCGCCTCTCCGGGTGACATCAAAACTGCTATCATCCAAACCGTCAGCAACTATTTTATCTCTCACCTTGATTTTCAATTTGTAGAATGACTTGCCATCGTCATCCACTGCTTCATTCAGTCGGACTCCGTTGAGGAAATCAATGGTGTACAACTCTCTCACAAAATCATCATAGCGCTCCTCAGGTACGGAAATCTGGCCATTGATCCCCTCGGAGGCAATGTAAATCCTCCCGTAAACTTCCAAATGAAATAATTTGAGGTAAAGGTCGTCCCTGAATTGAGCAGGATGAGAAATCTGGTGGTACCTGTAAAAACTGAGGGTCTTACGCAATTCTCCCGATTGTTCGAGACGCGCCTTGAGCTCCTCATTATTGACTTTATTGTGCAATTGCATGTTACACTAAAGTTTAATGAATTTGAAAAATTTTCGTCTTTCGGGGTGACGAATTTGAAGATAATAAAGTCCTGTAGGCAAAAAACTCAGATCCAACTTGGGCCCCAAAACTCCTGTCAAAATCGTTCTTCCCGTTACGTCAAAGATAACAAAATTCGTCCCCTTCCAAACCTTGTCGTAGTCCAGTCGCAAGTGGCTCATCACAGGATTCGGGAAAATGCGAAAATCACGGTCAAATACAATTCTGTCGAGGCCGGTTACGCCGCTTGTATCATAGGCGAGGGCCTGTTTTACTGCTTCGTAGGCATTGAGGCGCCCGTGTCCATAAATATGATTGACCTCTTCCAGTCCTGTATACGGACCACAGCCCCTTCCGGACAAAGTGCGTGGATCTGCTGTTCTCTTCAAAATGGCTTCTATGGTATCCACTTGTCCGGCGATGAGGGGATTGGCTGACACCATGAGCGCTACAGCACCGGCGACATGAGGTCCAGCCATGGATGTGCCGCTGAATCGACCAAACCGATTGTCCGGGAGAGAGGAACGCACACTCCTGCCCGGTGCGACAAGCTGAGGTTTCAGGCGACCACTGGAGTCAACTGAAACCGGGCCTATACTGCTGAAGGATGCAATGGTATCATTCTGTTGAATTGCGCCCACAGTAAAAGAAGACTCAAAAATTGCTGCGGGAGTTCGTACGGTGCCACATCCTTCACGCCCCGAATTTCCCGCCGAGACGACCACCACGACTCCTGAGCTGCGCAAATTCGATACCGCCAACTCCATGATGAAGAAATTATCCGGGTGGCAACCCTCAGAGGGTGGACAGGACCAGGAATTATTAATGACGTCAGGAGCCAGGTCCGGGCGTGGGTTTTGCCCTGCCGTATCTGTAGGCGCGAGGAACCACTCAAAACAGGAAATATA
>DATFJT010000204.1:0-7572 GCA_035269065.1 Saprospiraceae bacterium
ACTTGATATTTAGCTTTGGCTTATTAGTGGTCCTAGCGGGAATTAATGAATTGTGAAATGAAAATACTAAACACAATCGAGTAGACGGCTGACGGTCGGATGCCCCCTGATCACCTCAACCAAAGGATGAAATTGCAGCAGTTGATGGATAAACCCTAACGACGGAACTATGCTTGTTCCACAAGAAAAGAGCCCCAAACACCATTCAGGACAAAAAAACAAAATTTAACAACCGAGTGTGCTCAAATGAAGCAAAACCCATAAATTAATCCTTGAAAACGAAGTAAAAGCGCCTCGATGCAGCCAATCATTTCCAAAGGGTTTCCCTATACACTTATGACCGGGTTCGTCCAATCATGACAGAGACAGACAAGCGGAAATGTATGCTCCTATCAACGCATACATTCCTTTGAGTTGGGCGTAATGTGAAATCGTATCAAGATCGTATAATTTCGAGTCACATCGTATCATTCTTATCGTATCAAGATCGTATAATTTCGAATCACATCGTATCATAAATGACATAATTGTCCTAAATTTGTAACTATGGATACGGTACACACTTTAAAGATTGAGTATTGACTGGAGTCTGATTTCAATTCTGAGCAAAATTGATCGGTTTGACGCAGAATGGACAACAATTGAGAAAAAAGAAGGAAGAAGTCTAAAACAACTAAAATCTGTTGCAACTGTAAGAAGCGTAGGGGCTTCAACTCGTATTGAAGGTTCAAAAATGAGTGATGAGGAGGTTGATATACTCCTCAAAGACCTAAAGATCAAAAAGCTTGTAGACAGAGATTCACAGGAGGTAGCAGGGTATTTTGATGTCCTGGATACAATCTCAGAATCATATGAAAACATTTCAATAACCGAAAGCGCTATAAAAAATCTCCATAACCAACTACTTAAACACAGTGAAAAAGATGCATGGCACAAAGGAGACTATAAACAACATAGCAATAGTGTTGAAGCTACACTACCAGACGGGAACAAACATATTGTCTTTCAAACAACTCCTCCAGGAATAGAGACAGAGGAAGCCATGCGCTCACTAATCGAATGGTATAATTCAGACAATGAAACTCACTCACTTGTAAGGTCCTCGATATTCTGTTACGAATTTGTAAGCATACATCCTTTTCAAGATGGCAATGGAAGGTTAAGTCGACTGTTATCCACACTGCTCTTACTCAAGCATGGATATAAGTGGATTCAATATGTGAGTTTTGAACATGAAATTGAACATAGAAAATCAGAGTATTACAGAGTATTGACAAATTGCCAATCTCAACGACCTAATGAAGATGTAGACGAATGGATTAGGTTCTATTTCGATGCACTATCAAATATCCAGACTCAACTAAAAGCCAAGTTAGATAGTGAAGGCATCGAACAAAAACTGTCTCCAAAAGAAAAATCAATTTTGGTCTATATCTCCGACCATCCAGGAAGTAGGTCAGGAGAAATTTCTAAAAAGCTAGATATTCCTAGCCCCACTGTAAAAAGAATACTAACAGAATTAACGTCAAAAGGACTAATTGAAAAATTTGGTGCTGGACCTGGCACGAATTATTCAATAACATAAAAAACTAAGCCCAATAAATAAGACTTCAATCGGTACGGAGTGCCAAGAACTTGTCAAGCAGAATGCATGACTGAAGTCCGTGCCTGTCTGCCTTAGGCATGATTGAACGAAGGCCCCAGTTCTAAGAGTTTTAGTGGATTCCAATTTATATTTTGCAAGATTTAGGAGTTTGAGAGGAGTGATTTCGAGTCAGATTGGGTGGTTGGGCTGTAATAGCTGGCACAGTTCCGATTGTTTTTAGATCATTTTACGGGTTTAAGGGAATGAATGATTTGTTTGAGGAGCTAATAATTGATAGCAGGCATAGGAATAGCAGTCCGGAACCAGTCCCGAAGAAATCATGATGTCAAAGTATTTTGTTGAAGGGCATTATGCTTTGGCGGCCCCCTGATAGGTTCAATATCGCAGCGGAAGACCAACTGTCCAATTTTGCAATGGGGGACACTGATCGACGGCAAGTCCTTTGCTGCGCCGCTGGCTATTTCGGAGTGACCATGCCAGGCAAATCGGAGTGATGGTGCCACTTTATCGGGCTTTCGTATGCGATTTCCAGCTAAAAGCAGAAAAGGCTCCGTTCAGCCTGACCCATAGCTTTAGTGTCCCGGGGTGAGTACCGGTTTTTGCTGTCCCACTTTCTTTAGTGCAGGCGTGCGTCAACACCAACCACCCTGCGGCTTGCTAATGCTTTTTGGTCTCAGCCACGCGCTTAAGAGACTTACATTCCCTGGTCAACCGACTTTTCGTTTACAATCCCTTAGACTTTGGATTATATTTACCATTCGAGGCTCACCTCTGTGATAAGAGATCAGACCTGCTCTAGCTGCGTCCGCTTCATATCACAAGGCCGTTTCACACAATATGAAAAAGGCTACAATAGAGAAATAATGAATATTTCAGTCATACTAAACAAACCCCATCCTTTTATTTTTAACGGATATAGTGTGCTGTTGCCTTCTTTGATTACTTTTTTATTACTGCTAATACTCAAACCATTTGAGTTTGATACCTTTTCAATCTTTCAACTTCTTTCCTGGAGTGTATTTTTTGCTTTAGTTGTTGGCTTAACTGTCTTTTCCTGTGTCACTGTGTTAAAAAAATATTTTCGTAGCACCATTGAAGATCACTGGACAGTAAAGCGTGAGTTCTTATTGATACTTTTTGTATTAGCTGCCATTTCTTTGGTGATATTTGGACTCTTTTTGATCATCAATCCTGAGTTTAACAAATTTGAATTATTCCAATTAGTTGTTGTGAGAACGATAGGTATTGGGTTTTTTCCGGTTCTTGTTTTGGTGCTCTATGAGCAAAATCACCATCAAAAAATCAAAAGACAGCAAGCAGAGCAATTGAATCGGGAACTACTGAAAAGGGAGGAAACATTACCTCCCCGTAATTCCAACCCAACTGTAGCGGAAAAAATAGTGTTGCTTGCAGAAAATGAAAAAATTGCTTTGCAAGTAGCTCCTGCGCGCTTGTGCTACGCTAAGTCCGAAGGAAACTATGTAGAGGTATTTTATCTTCAGAATGAGAAAATAAAAAAACACCTCATCAGAAATAGCTTAAAATCCATTGAAGAGCAGCTTTCAGCCTATGACTTTTTTAGATGCCACAATCGGTTCCTGATCAACCTGTCCCTCGTTCAAAAAGTGGAAGGAAATTCCCGAAATTTTGAGCTTGTTTTAGAAAATATCGAAGAAAAAATACCTGTTTCGCGCAGCAAGTCTAAAGAGTTGCTTAAGTGGTCTGAACCCAAAAACTAAGAACCGTCGTTAGGCCTTCCCAATCTTCCCAAATAGCGACCAACACTCCCCAAACCGTTTATTTTATGGGTGATACAGCCTACATCCGAAGTAATTTTGCATCAACAAAATTTATTGGATGAACACAATGGAATTTACAATTCAATACGTGCTATACGTACACATATTGGTAGGGAGCATAGCCTTGCTAACCGGAGCTGTGGCCATCTTTAGCAAGAAAGGAATGCACTTACATCGCACAAGCGGAAAACTGTATTTCTGGGCGATGACTTTGGTTTTTGTTTCCGGAATCATCGTAGCCGGCTATCGTTTCAATCGCTTCTTGTTCCTCATTGCATTCTTGAGCTATTACAGTGTCTTTGCGGGCGTTCGATTTCTCAAACTCAAGAAATTGCACAAAAACCAAAACCCAAAATGGTACGATTGGGCGGCGGGTATCATCAATGGAGTCGTGAATATCATCTTTATCGCATTGGGTTTGTACTACCTTCTTAAGGCAAACCACCCGGGCGGCGCCTTGCTTTCCATTGGTTTTGGAATAGGCGGCTTATTCATTTCGTACGCCAATTTGAAGCCCTTTGTCGTTCGACCACAGAAGGCACACTTTTGGTACACGGGGCATATCGGCAATATGATGGGTGGGTACATTGCCACACTCACCGCATTTCTTTCGACCATGGTTAGCAGATTTGACTTAATGAATCCGTTTTTGGCTTTTGCCCTGCCTTCACTCATTGGCATTCCCTTGCTCCTTTTTTGGACACAGAAAATTGAAAATTCCTTTACAAAAGCCCAGCGTCGATGAAAAAAATCAGCCCTTTTTTAATAATGCTTTGTTGTATTTGCGCTTCCTGTTCTTACCTGAAAAATGTCAAACTTCTGATGGAGGGAGAAATAAAAAGAGAAAATTATGTGCAAACCATCCCTTTTGAATGGCGAAAAGACCTTATCGTCGTCAAAGCACGACTCAACGCTGACTCTCTAGAACGGGAATTCATTTTCGATACGGGGGCATTTAACAGCAAAGTGGAAAGCAAATTGGCTACTTCTCTTGGTTTAGAGGTGGTGACCGAAAAGACCAATAGTACTGCTCAAGGTATTAGTCATAAAATTGAGGTGGTTCGGGTCGATTCACTGCGACTTGGCGAAACAACCGTTTATAACATTGGAGCGGGCAAGCTAAAATACGCGCCTACTTCTGCCAGCCATTGCATTGCGGCAAGCGGGATAATTGGAGCAAACCTAATCAAGTTGGCACATTGGAAAATCGACTACAAATATCGGCTTTTGCACTTCTCCGATACGCCTTTTGAGGTGGAGGAAGGGAGTTATGTGTTGCCTTTTGAAAGACCTGTACTTTCGGGAACACCGAGTATTGACATAGCAATTGAAGGCAAGGAAATAGAAGGTATTTTGCTGGATGTAGGCTACAATGGCGGTTTGGTATTGCCGCTGTCCGTGGCCAATCATTTTAAAGATACAGAATCGAAGACCATTCTTGATCAATCCACTTCTGGAATTTACGGCACCAATACGGATTCCCTGATTGTGAAAAACCTTGAGGTGGATATAGGAGGGGCAAAAGCTCAAATCCCCGTAGAGTTTTCAGCGCTTAACAAAGCCCTTTTGGGCAATGAGTTTTTAAAGCATTTTACGGTGATTATGGATTATGACAAAGAGGAAATCTACTTGCAAAAACAGCAAGAAATACGAGTTGATCCTCCTTACCGCTTTGTAGTAGCTATGCAAACGGATTCGCTTTGGGTGGTGAGCAGAACCGCCTCTGAATTATCACTCCAATTGGGAGACAAATTACTTTCCGTTAATGGAAAAAGACCTAAAGAATTATTCACTTCTCATTGCGATTATGTGATGAATATCGGCGAGCTCATGCAGCAAGATAGCTTGAGTATTCAGAAAATGGACGGCACCGTTTTAAATATCTCGATTAAATAAAAGTTATGTTTCACAGAATAGTGGCAGCTAAAGTCGGACGGCTTCACACTTACATTTTCATCATCATTCATTGGTGTTCAGTAAATACTTTCGCACAAAGTGGAACAGCAAAAATGATGGAAGCAGTGCAAAAGGAAAAGCGTCCTGCCTATATTGATATTGCCGTGGGTCTTAATATTTCCAGCTTCCGGGATTTTGCCACATCGCCGCTCATCTATTCGGGAAAGCCAATATATACGGCATTATCGCACATTGATATGGATGAAAAAAGGGAGTCTCATTTTACACTATCCTACTCTTTTGGGAAATACCAGTCCGATGTTAATCAGCACACTTCTGAGAGTAAAGTAAACACCTTTGGCTTCAATTATCTGGAGTTATTTCAATTAAAGCAAACCAGCAACTCAAAGCTCAACGTCAAAATTGGTGGTCAACTCAATGCAACGGCTAATCATAGAGAAAATTCAGAATTATTCAATAATAGTGAGGGGCTAGATATCATTGCCACATTATTTGGATCTGCCAGGGTTACCTTAAATTTGAGTCGCAGCAAAGGCAAAACCCGGAAGTGCAAACAGACTTTAACTTATACCATGAATATTGGCGTGGTGAATAGCTCGTTTAGAAACGGCTTCGCCTACACCAGTCCGTCAACACCTTTGAATAATGATGATTTTTTTGCAGGCTATGAATGGCAGTTATTCAAAGGGTTTCGATTGGATAGCGCCTTAGATTACACTGTGTTTTTGTACAATAAAAATGCCCTACAAGTGAGCTATAGTTGGGATGCCTATCGGACTGCTGGTCATCATGATAATTTTGAAATGACTGCGCATATCTTAAATCTTTCACTTTTATTCGGTTTACAATGATTGGAAGCAAACTTCTATTATTCGCCTTTACACTATTTCTGATGACCTCGTGTGAAAAGGTCTTATTCGAAGATGATTTTGCCAGCATAAATCCGCAGGAAAACTTTGAATACCTGTGGAATGAGAGCAACGAGAAATATGCCTATTTCGATTTGAAAGAAGTAGATTGGGATGCAATCAAGGCAGTTTATGCGAACAAGGTTTACGAGGGGATGTCAGAAGATTCCCTCTTCAATGTGTTGGGAGCCATGTTGAAAGAACTGAAAGACGACCATGCCAATCTAATATCCAACTTCAACACTTCTTTTTACGGTGTTGAATATCAAGCACAGGATAATTTTGATTGGCGGCTCGTAGTTGACCATTACATCGGTCAGGATTATTATCTATCAGGTCCATTTGCCCACAATTTTATAGCAAATAATAAAGTAGGCTACATCAGACTATCTACATTTACAGATCCCATCGAATCGCAGAGTCTGGATTTTATTTTAGACAGATATAAAAGCACCGAAGGGTTGATACTCGATCTTAGAGAGAATGGTGGTGGGTCTATTTCAAATGTATTTCAGATACTCAGTCGGTTTGTCGAATCCGAAACGCTGGTCTATTATTCCAGAATAAAAGCTGGCGTAGGACATGACGATTTTTCAAATGCTTCAGGCGCATATGTCCAACCTTATGACGGAGTCAGATATACAAAAAATGTAATGGTGCTTACCGATAAAGGAACTTACAGCTCCGGTTCATTACTGGCATTAGCTACAAAAGCGATACCGCAAGTATCTTTGGTAGGCGACACCACCGGCGGTGGACTTGGTATTCCAAATGGCGGTCAGTTACCCAATGGTTGGACCTATCGATTTTCCATTACACAAACCTTAACTTTAGATAAAAAGCCGGATTATGAAAATGGCGTTCCTCCAGACATTACAATTCAGTTTGATTGGAGTAATTTAGAAAGAGACGAATTATTAGAAGCAGCCATCAATAAGTTACTTTAATAGAAGAGAAATACTTTGTCCAATCGAGTGAACGGCTTACGGACGGATGTCCGCCAGTGTCCCTCTCACATGACTGAACGCAGTCTGTCATAGGGGAACCAATGGTGCTCAATGTGGCATTGATGAAAAAACCGAAGGCGCCGTCCTGAGTATACCGATTCTGCCGCCTCGAGCGAACAGGCTGTACACAGCGGTGCGCTAAAACAGAACTAACTTTATGGTCGTACCTCTATATGGGACTTTGAGCTACGTCACAACGGCACATTCCAGTTAGATACCATGCATAAAGCTTGACCCTGAAGTCCTCACGACCAGCTTGCGGCTTTCTAACAGGCTTCAGCAACTCGACTGTAAGGGACTTTCCCCTCTGGAAAATTTGGTACCTTTCGTACCTG
>DATFJT010000205.1:0-4124 GCA_035269065.1 Saprospiraceae bacterium
AAATCAGAGAATTTATAGATAAATAGTGAAGTTTTAACCCACTTTTTCCCTGAACTATTTAGTGTGATTGCGGGAGATAATTTTTCTGACACTTCTCTTGAATGCGGTTTTGTTATTTCCGTTTTCGCTGATCGAAAACAGTGTTGAGTGTGTGTAGATAAGATGATCTGCTACAAAATATTTTTCCCAACTGGAAAAACCTATTTATACAAATTCTTATTTAAAACCCAAGCTTTTAAAAAAAGGGAACCAAATGGATAAATCACTTGAAAAAGCATTCCAAGTCATCGAAGATATTCAGAATGTTCGTTACAAAGTTGAAAAGAATATTATTAATCAGCTAAACGAACAGTCTACAGGTATTGGACAAGGCAGTTCAAACCAAATGTTTAAAGAGAGTATTTCCCTGCTAAACATGGCACTTGAAGGGCGACACTCCATTGAAAAAAATGTAATCTCCGGGATAAAAAATAGTCTAAACACTCAATCAACTAAGGAAGAATCTGGACGGGAAGGCGCAGATTTGAAGCATGGCAAAAGAGCCTCGGCTGTAACAAATTTAGGGACAATTTTAATTAAAGCAGCCAAAAGCCAGAAAAGTATAGATGTGCCTATAAATTTGAATAACAAAATTCTGGTTAATCAAGTAATTAAGCTTGAAATGCCACCATTGCGAAATATGGAAACCGGTGAAGAAATACCCGGAAAGATAAGTCTGGACCAGGATGAAATCACACTTGAACCGCAAAGTACAGGCAAAGTCAAAGTAAACTTTGATCTGAAAAAAGATTTTAAAACTAAATCAAAATACTTCACTTCTTTGCTGATCAGAGGTGTAGAACAAAACATGTTTCAAATAATTGTTGAGTTTATTCCAGCAAACACAAAAAATGCAAAGTCGTCAGTTACATACCTCCCGGCAAAACCAACGTAAATTAATCATAAATGAAACTAGATTTTGATGTTCATAGGGATGTTTGGGGACCTTATTTAACACTTCTTTTAAATATCTCACCTGATAATACACCGGTTTATAAAGCTGGGGAAGCGGTACCCAGAATAACAAACCGAACTATTCCTGTAGCAAAACTAACAGACGAGGGTATTTTTTTACACCTGCTGGAAGAGCTCCCTCAAAATTACGAGAGGATAAAACATTTTGATTTGAGTGCCGATGAATATCAAATGGCTACCCACAAGTTCAAATCACACTTTTTGAAAAGTGTATTTGACATCATCAATACTCAGGTATATCCGGATTTCTACATAATGGAAGCCGCCTGTGGTCCGGGCCATGAAGCTATGAAGCTAAGCTCTTTCGTTCCAGATGGTGAAGTAATTGCGGTTGATTTGTCCACAGAAATGTTAAAACGAGCTTACAGAAACTCACGGCTAAATAGAATTAGAAATATTGGATTTGTTCAAGCGGATGTACATCAGTTGCCGGTTTTTTTCGAGAAGCATTTTGATTTGGTTTTTTGCAGCCTATCCCTCCATTTTTTTAAAAATGCAGAAAAAGCAATAAATCAATTTTATAAGGTACTGCGTAGTGGAGGGAAGATTGTCATTGTGGAGCCTATAGGGTCACTTGAACAAGTTTCAAATGCACCAATATTTAAATTAGCACTTCCTCAATTTCAACAGTTTTACAATGCTGGTGAATTAAAATCATTACTGAAAAAATCGGGATTTAAACCGTTATTTCAGAAAAAGATTCAAAAAAATATGGGTCTTACAATTGCGGTCAGGCCATAATAATCCATGCCATGTACAATAAAGATATCATTAATAAAGCACTGGATTATACCCGCAAAGTAGTCAGTAATAAAATATATGAGTTGATTGATCAAAAGAAAACGATTGATGGTGCTTATCAGCCACTGTATGATCACCTGTCCGACTATCCTTTTAGAAAAGGAAAAGGGTTAAGGCCTACTTTGTGTGTCAGTGTTGCGAGAGGTGTTGGAGGCATGGGACATTCTGCTCTTGTATCAAGCGCGGCACTGGAGCTGTATCACAATGCATTCCTTATTCATGATGACGTAGAGGATGGATCGGAAAACAGGCGGGGAAAAGAAACTTTACATCAACTTTTGGGAATACCGAGAGCCGTCAATATTGGAGATGCTACCAATGTATTGGCTGTAAGCATGCTTTTGGAAAATCTTGATGAAATTGGTGTAGCCCGGACACTGCAGATCATTTATGAAATAGAACAAATGGCAAGACAATCTGTTGAAGGTCAATCTATGGAGTTGGATTGGGTGGCTAATCAACGATTCGATCTTGGAGATGAAGATTATTTCAGGATGTGCACAAAGAAAACTTGTTGGTACACTTTTATTACCCCTTGCAGAATTGGATATATAGTAGGATCCTCATTCTGGAATGATACTGACATAAAAGAGAGGCTGGAGCAGTTGACAAACTTTGGCATGTATCTGGGAATTGGCTTTCAGATTCAGGATGATTTACTAAATTTGGTAGGTTCCGAAAAAAAGTATGGTAAGGAAATTGGCGGAGATATTTATGAAGGAAAGCGAACGATTATGCTTAATCACCTTATAAAACATGCAGGTGCAAATCGAGATAAAATTGTGGAGATTATTAAAAAACCCAGATCAAGTAAAAGTAAAAAAGATGTCGACTTCGTGCTGCATGAAATGAAAGTATGTGGCAGTATAGAGTATGGACAGGAATTAGCTTTAAAAATGACTAAAAAGGCACAAGAACTTTTACACCAAATGAGTTTTCTAAAAAAAAAGTCCTCTCTCCAGCCGGGTGAACAGTGGAATTGCGCTGAAGTTGACTTTCGGTTCATAAATGAAATTGTGAACTATGTAATTGAACGTGATCTCTAATGTTAGTGATTCATTATGGAAAAAATTGAAATTAAGGGAGCACCAGGCGGCCTGATCATTTTTCGGGTTTCTATTGAAAGCAAAGTTATTGCACCGATTGTCATTCAGGCTTCTTTGGAGAACTGGGTGAGCGGTGATGGGAAAATTTACCCAGTGGATTTCAAAAATGAACCAGTATACTCGTTCTTACAAACCGGGGGTACTGCAAAAGTTACATTCATGATTCGGGCTCCAAAAGATGTGAAGAGCGGGGAAAGACTTTTCGGGTCGATTACGATTCCAAGTACGGAGACTTTTCACTATCCGATTCAATTAGATCTTATTGCTCCCAAAAAAGATGGAGATGATGTATCAGATTTTTCTGTCAAAATAGAAGTTCCGCCAAAATCGAAGAGTGCCGAACAGGCTGATCAAAACTATCTTATTTCAAAAAGTACGATAAAACTGCTATCGGGTTTTGCGTCACTTGAGGTAATTCCCTCCAAATGGATTGTATCTGAGCTGATTTTAAATTGCTGTAAAAAGGGATATGAATATGCTAAAACCGAAGAGGGAACAAATCGCTTAAAGAAATTATCCAAAACCAGATTCTACAAAAACGGTGTACTTATATTTCGCGGTACTCAGTTGGTAGAATGGATTACTCTCTCGCTATCAATTTCCTCTGGCATAAATACAATGGTGGGCGGTAAAAAAAGTGAAGGGATGTTCCTGCAAAATTGGGAAGAATGGCTATTTAACCTGATCGATCAGGATATTGAATCACCTGATTTTGAGCATCGCAAAATTGAGATGCCTACGCCCATTGATTATGAAAAAATCCTGGAAACGTTAGGACTTGATCCTGAAAAATGGTTCTCATTTTTTATTCTGGGTTTAGGTCGTATTTCCACCAGAATTGATAGTATCATAGAGCAGGTTATCTCTGAAATTGAAGAACCGCCATCTCAAAATGAAAAAACTGATAGTGATTCACATGATGACGTGTTGTCTGAAAAAGAATCTATTAAACGATGAACAGCGTTGAGCAAGTAATCTACTATTTGGAAGAACTGAAAATTCCAGTTGACTCAGAGTATAGTCCCGAGGATTGGAAAGACTGGTATCATTATGTTTTAATTGATCCGGATGACCGGATAAAACTCCTTTTCAATATCAGTTTTTCCGGTCGGCAAAAATTAGGAGAGATTACGGTGACTGTGCAAATGACAATTCAAGATGATTTAGATCCCACGATTCATCGTAACTACGGATTTCTGGAGG
>DATFJT010000206.1:0-4507 GCA_035269065.1 Saprospiraceae bacterium
ATTGATTCAGGCCTCAGAGGAGCTTCGACGTGATGGAGTAGTTATCAATACCTTTCAGGCTTTGGATTTAGGCCTTCTCGAACCCGTTTTTCGGAAAGCACCAGAAATGAAGGATTCGTTTTTCATCGGTGATCGAATTCTTCATGAAGGCGATTGCCTTCATCTTCCGCAACTTCAAAACTTCCTTGATTTTCTTACCGATGAAGGTGCAAGAGGATTTTATGAAGGAGAAATTTCAAAACAGATAGCTAAAGATTGTCGGGACAAGGGAGGTTTTCTTACACGCAGAGATTTTGAAGACTACAGGTGTCACTGGTATAAACCACATTTTTTACCCTATCTGGGGCATCAATTGGCCATTCCTCCCTACCCCAGCCTTGGTGGAATGGTGCTGAGCCTTATCGCACACCATCGGCTAGAAGGGATGACAATGCCGGATGTAATGCACTTCATACAGAAACAGTACCCCAGTAAAGCTGAAATCGTACATGCCGCTTCAAGATTGCACAATGTGACCTATCCCAAAGACATGGTTGCCAGTACGAGAGGGACTTCACATTTCAATATCCTGGACAATCAAGGCAATGCTATTGCTTTGACTGTGTCCCTTGGTGAAGGATCCGGCTATTTCATTCCGGGCACGGACATGCAGATGAACAATATGTTGGGAGAGACTTACCTTCTCCCGGGTGGTCATTTCTCCTGGCCACAAGACTGCCGTATGCTGAGTATGATGTGTCCGGTAATGACACTGAATGAGGATGGGACACCTGATTTTATTGGTGGTTCAGGCGGCGCAGGTAGAATTCCGTACGCCCTGTCTCAAGTCATGGAGAAATGTTTCCGTGAAAAAATGAGCTTAAAGGATGCCGTCGATGCTCCCAGGATAATGTTACATGACGGGAAATACCATTTGGAAAAAGGACATCCTGAAATACATCCAGCCGAAGACCAGGCCATTGTACCGTGGGAAAAGAAATCCTTGTTTTTCGGAGGTGTTCATGCCATCACCAATCGCGGAAGTCACATCGAAACTTATGGAGACCCAAGAAGGTATGGAGTAAGTGAACTCCTTTCAAACGAATAGAGCTTAGCCTATTTCTTTCGCTCCGACAACATCAAAACCAGTTGATTTGCCAGGTCTTTAAATTTGGCAACACCTTGCAGATCGGCTAATAATTGACGGGCCTTTTCTTCATAGCTGTGTTTTAACTGCAGGGCCTTTTTGTCGATTCCATGCATTATAAATATATCGAGCACCTTTTCGACCTTATTGGCATCCTGCCCCTGGTACAAGTCCAGGAATTCCTCTTTTTCCGGTGAGGACATTTCTGTCATACACAAGGCAAAGAGCACCATCTTTTTAGCTTGTAAGATATCCCCACCCACTTGCTTACCAAAGTTCTCTGGATCGCCGAAGCTGTCCAAATAGTCGTCCTGAATCTGAAAAGCCAGTCCAAGGTTCAATCCAAAATCATACAATTGTTCTTGTACTTGAGTTGGAGCTTGGGCTGTCATGGCACCCATTTTTAAAGCGCTCGCTAATAGCACGGAAGTCTTCAGCCGAATCATTTCGAGATAATCCTGCAAGGCCACCGATGATTGTACTTCAAAATTCATATCCAACTGCTGTCCTTCGCAGACTTCCCTTGAAACTTTATTGAATTCGTCTAATAATTCCTGAACTGGTTCGGCCTGGGCCAGGTGTCGATAGGCCTCAATCATCATCAAATCTCCCGAAAGAATAGCGGAATCCTGACCGTATTTCTTAAAAACACTTGGCTGCCCTCTTCTTACCGGTGCAGCATCCATGATATCATCATGTAATAGCGTAAAATTGTGAAATATCTCCACCGCAGCTGCCACAGGAAACGCTTTTTCGATCTCCCCGGAACAAATACCGCATCCTATGAGCGCCAAACTGGCCCTTACACGTTTGCCTTTTTGATCCAGGCAATACTGTATGGGTGCGTAAAGCTCGGGAGGTTTTCCTTTTCTTA
This sequence comes from Saprospiraceae bacterium, assembly GCA_035269065.1. Lineage (GTDB taxonomy): Bacteria > Bacteroidota > Bacteroidia > Chitinophagales > Saprospiraceae > DATFJT01. The sequence continues at coordinate 2,001 of DATFJT010000206.1, forward strand.
AATGCTTCTGAATATATCTATCCGCCTCAATGGCCAGTTCGCTCAATGTCATAAATTACATATTCATACCACCACACACACTAATAACCTGGCCGGTGATGTACTCTCCCATCGAAGAAGATAGAAAGAGGCAGGTATCAGCTACCTCACGACCCTTACCCAGGCGTTTCAAAGGAATGACCTGTAAATACTGGTCTCTTTGTTCATCGGTCAATGCTTCTGTCATTTCCGTTTCTATAAATCCCGGTGCCACTACATTGCAACGGACATTCCTCGAGCCCAATTCTTTGGCCATGGACTTACTGAAACCTATGATACCAGCCTTTGAGGCAGAGTAGTTGGTTTGTCCGGCATTACCGAAAATTCCAACCACACTTCCGATATTGATGATCACACCATCCCTTTTGCGCATCATAACGCGAGCTGCGTGTTTGCTCAGATTAAAGACAGATTTCAAATTCGTTTCAATGACCATATCCCATTCTTCCTCAGACATTCTAATAATCAGGTTATCCTTGGTGATTCCGGCATTGTTGACCAGAACATCTATGGTCCCTAAATCCTCCACTACCTGGTCTACGAGCTGCTTCGCCTGATCAAAATCAGCGGCATCACTTTGATAGGCCTTGACCTTGTCGTCGCCCAACGCTGCTACCAACTCATTGGCTTTCTTCGCTGAGGAACGATAAGTAAAAGCTACCTTCGCTCCGTTCTCGGCAAATACCCGTACCATTTCTGATCCTATACCACGAGAACCGCCAGTAATGAGGACTACTTTATCTTCAACCATGCTTCGAAATATTTTTACCGGCTAAAATAAGAAAAATGGCCACAGGGTTAGAAAGGCGACGTCAGCCCTTCGTGAAAAAGGGAAAATTTAAACAGTAAGAGCCCGCGGCATTCAATTGATGCCATGCGATGTCAAACGGCACTTCACCTTCAACATTTGGCGGATTTCCTCCAATTCAATTTGATAAGGAGGATAAAGACTGTGGTTATCAGATATTAATTCCAGCGCATGAGGTCTCCCATGATCATCCTTAATCTGATGGATACGCTTTGCCACGACGACATCACTAATGATGACATAGACCTGATTGTCTTTTAATGGTTCATTGGAATCGACTTTCTCACAGACAATGATATCTCCATTGGTAATGGTGGGCATCATGGAGTCTCCGTCAATTTCAAATGCAAATAGATTTCCACTCATATCAGGCAAGCTAAACTTAGGAGTATCCTCCTGGCTCGCCAGACTATTAAGGTCAATCTGATATCCGGCAGCTGCTCTAACTGGGATGAGCGAAATATTGCCCTGGTCATTCCATTGTGTTTGACCTGTATTAAAACTCATAAGTTCGTCTGCTACCTGGAAAGGCTCATTGGTTTTCCCAAAGAGAAAATCGGGGCGCACGTCGTATCTCTCCGACAATAGGCGTATTTGATCCACTGTGATGTTGCGATCTCCCTTGAGAATATTATTGATGATGTGGTTGTAAGTCTCTAGATGTTTAGCCAAATCTGACTTGCTTTTGATCAAATTCCGCATGATCAATTCTTCATAAACGTGCTTAAATTTGCGGTTAACAGGATGATCAGAAAATTTGCCCATAATCAAACAGATATATACTATTAGCTAATTATCCACTAAATTAAAAACATTTTTGATTAACAAGCAACAATTTGGTTTGTTTTTACTAACAAAATGTGTTTTGACAGGACTTCTAACCTGCATTCAATCCCAGGTATATCTCAGACTTAGGCTCGGGGTAATTCCTAAGAGCTCCTGCTCATATCCCAGATTGAAGTTTTGAGGAAGCCCCTCCTCGTCTACATTCCTAAAGCTGTAGAAATACTCTTCATAAAATTGGTTGTTCCTGTCCAGGGCATTGAATAACTGACCCGAAAGTTCCCACTTTCCTCCAGCACCTGTCCAGTAGTAAGCTGCAGTAAAATCAAGGCGCTGGTAAGACTCAAGCCTGGCATTTCGCAGTAATTCTTGCGTGTTCCTTCTATCTCTTAAACCGCTGCTGACGGTGGAAACATCCGTAAATGGCCTGCCTGAAGCAAAACTAAATTCTACGGCAAAATTCCAACTTGCATTTGGTCTATAGCCCAGATAAAGGTTGAGCTGATGTCGACGATCATTCGGAGCAGGAAGAGATTCTCCTCTCATCAACCTGTCATACCTCACCGTGTTCTTACTCCAGGTATAGGCTGAGAGCAGCTCCCATTTACCGGGATACCAATTGGTGCTAAATTCAACACCCCGATTCCGTCCGGTTCCTTCTAAAAATATTAGAGCAGCCGGCTGAAAAAACGTACCTCCGCTGTTGTTGGAGCCAATGATGCTGGCCAACTGTTCCACCATCCCGTCATAATACTTGTCATAGGCACTTACAGATAAAGACAAGGATCGCCAGGAAATACCGCCCCCCATGGACACCTGGGTTGCTTCCAATACCGGAATACGCCGATCATCTGCCAGCGAAAAATAATTGAAGGAT
>DATFJT010000207.1:0-4036 GCA_035269065.1 Saprospiraceae bacterium
AGGAATGTTAAACGGATTATTGACTTTGAGAGGAGCCTGGGATCGCGTAAGAAGAGACCCTAAATTGAAATTCATGGTAGTGGCCGTTACGGCCTATGGTATGTCCACTCTGGAGGGGCCATTACTCAGCATCAAATCTATCAACGCCATCAGTCATTATACAGACTGGACGATTGGCCACGTGCACATTGGTACTTTAGGATGGAATGGGATGTTGACCTTTGGTATACTCTATTGGTTGTGGCCGAGAATCTATAGGACAGAATTATTTTCAGTAAAGTTAGCCAATACACACTTCTGGCTGGGAACCCTGGGGATTTTGTTCTATGCCATCCCTCTGTATTGGGCCGGATGGACACAGAGTATGATGTGGAAGAATTTCACAGTGGACGGCTTCCTTGCTTATGGGAACTTCCTTGAGACCGTTACGCAAATCATACCGATGTATGCCATTAGAGCCATTGGTGGTACCATCTATTTGTTGGGTGTGTTTATCATGGTTTATAATTTGTGGAAGACAGCTTCTGCCGGTTCACTGGCGCGCAATGTCGAGGTTGAAGCTCCTCCCAGAGAAAAGCACGTACGCCACAAAGGGGAGTATTGGCACAAATGGATTGAGCGTCGCCCTATCCAAATGTTATTTGCCAGTACGGTATTGGTTCTGATCGGTGGAATGGTAGAGATACTTCCCATGATGCTGATCAATGATAACGTACCGAAGATTGAATCTGTGCAACCCTATACGCCACTAGAACTGGAAGGACGCGATATTTACATACGTGAAGGATGTTTAGGCTGTCACTCGCAGATGATACGACCAATGCGTTCTGAAACTGAGCGTTATGGTGAATTCAGTAAGTCAGGGGAGTTTATCTATGACCGTCCTTTCCTGTGGGGCAGTAAGCGAACAGGTCCTGATTTGCATCGCATTGGGGAAAAATATCCCCACAGTTGGCATTACAATCACTTCCTCGAGCCTGAAAGTATGTCACCAGGCTCGATTATGCCGCCATATCCTTGGTTATTCGACCAGGATATCAATACAAGCTACACTGCCTCGAAAATTAAGGTGTTGAAAACACTCAATACGCCTTACGGAGAGGATTATGAGGATGTAGCTGTAGCCGAATTGCAGGAGCAAGCCAAGGAAATAGCCGATGAATTGCGAGAGCAGGGCATAGAGCAGGAAAATTTGGAGCAAAAAGAGATCATAGCCTTGATTGCTTACATGCAGCGCTTAGGTACAGATATTAAGGTTCAATAATTAAAAAAGACAAATCATGTATAAATATATATTGGAAACAGCAGGTGATATCAATTGGATGGCGGTTTTTGCCCTTATAACTTTTGTCTTCATTTTTTCACTGGCGGTGTTGCTCATCTTCACCAAGAGTAATGAAGAAATTGAAAGGTTAGCAGCCCTTCCACTGGATGATAATGATTTGAGCAACGGAAAACAATCAGAGCAATGAATAGAGCAAAAGCGATAACAATTCTCAGTTTGGCATTATTGACAGCAGTCCCTTCTTGGGCTGCAGATGGTTCGGGTATGCTAGATATCGAATGGACACCTATGAATATTCTCATCGCCATGATCCTCGTGCTCATGTTGATGGTCATGGGGTATTTTTGGTACATGACGGAGGTTTTGGTGCGCAATTACCGCGAAGATCTGATGAAATTCAAAGGCATTGAGCCAGCTCCTGCGGAAAAGGTATCCAAAAAGTCTCTTTGGCAGCAATTTTCAGAGCAAATGTGGAAGATCGTTCCAATCGAGAAAGAGCAGAACATCGACCTCGGACATGATTTTGATGGGATCAGGGAACTGGATAATCGACTTCCGCCTTGGTGGGTATATCTATTTTATATCACGATTGCCTGGGGTGGAATTTACATGTACATCCATCATTTTTCAGATATCGGTACCAGTCAGAAAGAGGCCTATTTCGAGGAAGTAGCCGAAGCTGAAATTCAGCGATTGATCTATCTTGAAAAGGAGGCCAATAAGGTCAATGAAACAAATGTCGTGGCTATTAGTGGCGAAGGAGATCTTGCTGAAGGGCATGATCTCTACATTGCCAATTGTGCTTCATGCCACGGACAGCTGGGAGAGGGAGGTGTCGGCCCCAATCTGACAGATGAATTTTGGATTCATGGTGGAGGAGTGAAAAATGTTTTCAAGACTATCAAATACGGTGTTCCAGAGAAGGGTATGATCTCATGGAGAAACCAGATGCAACCGGTAACGATGCAGAAAATAGCGAGTTACATCCTGACGCTTGAAGGCACTAATCCACCTAACCCCAAAAAACCTGAGGGTGAGGAGTGGGTTGCAGAAGAAACTGAAGGAGTAGTAGAAGAGGGATGATTTTAGAAACAGCCAATAGTCGGATACTGACTAAATACAATGAGCGAAATTAAAGATCAGGACGGTGTAGCAGAATTGGATCCTGTAGAAGAACTCTACCGGGATCAAATCGCAACTGTGGACAAAAGTGGTAAGCGCATCTGGATTTATCCCAAAATGCCGAGTGGTCGTTTTTATAACTATCGCAAGCTCTTATCCTATGTTTTGCTGACTGTTTTGTTTGGTCTCCCCTTCATAAAGTTCAATGGAGAACCATTTGTACTTTTGAATATTCCTGAGGCGAGGTTTATTTTGTTTGGAGTGTATTTTGCGCCACAGGATTTTCACCTCTTTGTAATAGCAATGTTGACATTTATTGTATTCATTGTACTTTTTACGGTGATATTTGGAAGGTTATTTTGTGGATGGATCTGTCCTCAAACCATTTTCATGGAAATGGTTTTTCGACGTATTGAGTATGCCATTGAAGGAGATGCTCGCGCACAAAAGCGCCTGGCCAATGCCTCTTGGAACTGGGATAAAATTTGGAAAAAAGGCTTGAAGCAATTCATTTTTATTCTCATATCCATAGCCATTACCCACACCTTTTTATCCTATATTATTGGGGTGGATGAAGTCTGGCGCATTTTACAGGAACCCATCAGTCAAAATATGGGTGGTTTTGCAGCGATGGTCATTTTTACGATTGTATTTTATGGTGTATTCTCTGTCATGCGAGAGCAAGTGTGCACGACCATTTGTCCTTACGGAAGATTACAAGGGGTAATGTTGGATGAAAACTCATTGGCTGTAGCCTATGATTTTGAGCGTGGAGAGCCAAGAGGAAAGATTCGTCGGAAAGGAAAACGCAAATCGAACTCCTCTCAGTCTAAGGCGAGAAAAACAAAAACAGCTGTGGCTGAATTCGCTGAAGACTACGTTTCAATAGAAGAAGAAAAGCAAGGTGATTGTATTGATTGTGGTCTTTGTGTGCAAGTATGCCCGACTGGCATTGATATACGTAACGGGACACAACTGGAATGTGTGAATTGCACCGCATGTATGGATGCCTGTGATGAGGTCATGGAGAAGGTAGACCGACCCACGGGCTTGATACGGATCGACAGCTACAATGGCATTGCGAATGGTCAGCGTTCAATTTGGACCCCCCGTGTGATGGCCTATTCTGTGGTGCTCCTGGCATTAATAGGATTGGAGGCATTTCTATTTATTAATCGTTCTGATGTGGAGACTTTGTTACTCAGAACACCCGGCATGTTGTTCCAGGAAAATGAAGATGGCACCATCAGCAACCTCTACAATTATCAGCTGATCAATAAATCCAGAAAAGAGGTTCAGGTGCGATTTGTGGCCAAAAACCGCGATGATATCACCTTCCAGGCCGTAGGAAAAGCTCCGGAGACTAAAGAAAATCAGGTTACTGAGGGAGCCGTTTTTATTAAAATTCCCAGAGAAAACATCGAAGATCGAAAAACAGAACTGACTATTGAGGTATATGGAGATGGTGAGTTGCTGGATGAAACAAGCACTACATTTTTGGGGCCCGTAAAATAATCCAATATGAAAAAATTTCATTGGGGGCACGGAATTGCCCTCGTCTATACCATTTTTGCTGCGGCATTGGTAGTCGCTTTGATCGCCTCGCGAAAGGTAGATCGAAGCCTGGTT
>DATFJT010000208.1:0-6992 GCA_035269065.1 Saprospiraceae bacterium
ATTCAAAGTCAGCTCCGACAGGAGCAAACAATTGATTGGTATTGTTGATGGCATCCTGTATATCGGCCTGCTCTATACCCGTATTTCCCAGGGAGTCCACTACTATATGGATGGCCACAGAGAAGGTGCGGTTGATTTGAGGGAGAGATGCATATTGCCTGGGGTAGGACTGGGCGTTCAATACGACCCCCCATAACAACAGGATTAGTGCTGTGCTGAGCTTTTTCATAGTTTCGCCTTTGTCTTTTTAATACAGAAAAGCAGAAAAACGCTGCATTTCCGTCGGAAAAGATCGTACTTTTCTACAGATTAAAAAATTATTTAATACATTTTTCATATCATTGATCCTGAATTAGATGCAGCGAATTGTCTAATTCGATACTTTAAGTAGTATAAAAGGCAAAACAATGGCGAACAACACCTATCACAATTCATTTTTGAGACTGATTCTGATCTGTAGCCTTCTTTCGGTAACGTTTTATTCATCCCAGGCACAATCGGCAAACGTCACCCAGGGATGTGCGCCTCTGGAGGTTCAATTCCAGGGAACTGCGGGTCTCTCCCAGTATTTTTGGGATTTTAAAGACCGCAATACCAGTTCGAGCCTTGAAAGTCCGACACATCTATTTCCCAATCCCGGCAGCTATGAAGTAGAATTGCGCGAAGGTGAGGGTGGAGAGCTTATCGGAACGCTGACCATAGAGGTCTTCAGCAAGCCGAATCTGGATTTTGCTGCTGATCCCTCTATCGGCTGCTCGCCTTTGGCGGTATCTTTTGAGGACATTACCAGCTATACTTCTCCCATACAGGTTGATAACTACACCTGGACTTTTGGAGAGGGGGGGGCTTCCATGGATTCAGCCCCTTTCTATACTTATGAAGATCAGGGGACGTATTCCGTATCCATGCAGGTATCTACTAATTTTCCCTCCTGTGACACGACTATTGTTAAGGCGAATCTTATTGAAGTAGGAGAAAGATTGGAGGCCGATTTTAGTATTTCCCCTGGCGATTTTAACTGCACTGCCCCATATACCGTAAGCTTTGAGAACTTATCAGATAGCGGACCAGGGATCACCTATTTGTGGGATTTTGGCAATGGAGAGACTTCTACCGACTTTAATCCGCCAAGTGTCACCTACACAGAAGACGGTTTTTTCCCTGTACAGCTGACCGTTACGAGTGCTGAAGCCAATTGCTCCAATGTAGTCACAAAAACCATAACGATTGCAGCCCCGGCGCTCAGAGTGAATTTTTCTGATACACTCTGCTTTGAAAGTGTCAATCAATTAGCGGCCATTGAGCCTGATTTGTCCTACGAATGGGATTTTGGACCTGACGCCACGCCTACCAGTTCCACAAGTCAACGAGTAGAAGTTGAATTTAATCGCCCTGGGTTTCACGATATAGATCTTACCATTGCTTATGCAGGGGGAGGGTGTCCGAATGATACCACTTTCAGGGTATGGGTACAGGATTTAGACATGAACTTTACTAAAGATCCGGCTTTTTCATGTGAAGTTCCGGTGAATATTAATTATTCGGCAAATGGTTCAGGTGGATCTTTTCTATGGGATTTTCCTGATCTGGATGTTCAGTTATTTGGTAGAAATGCCAGCCGAATTGCCGAGTCGCCGGATACCAATTACTACCATCAGATAGGTCCATTTTTTCAGAATGGTCGTTTGGTGCGACGATCTACTGCAGGTTGTATTGAGGACACTGTTTTTGTAGATTCATTCCTGCTCCCTTTCGCTGTTTTGCTCGTTGATGACCACAACGGGTGTGCACCACATGAAGTAGAATTTGACTTTTTCACTCAATCAAGAGAAGATATTGTGCGGTACGAGCTCCATTTTGGAGATGGTACAGTGGAAGAATACGCCATAGATGACCCGGTGAATTATAGTTATACCCAGGAAGGGGAGTATGAGGCATTTGTGGTAATTGAGAATAGTGCCGGGTGTTTGGATACATCGGTTATAGCCCTCATTGAGGTAGGTGTCCCTATTGATGCCGACTTTTCCGCCTCCCGATTAAGCGTTTGCCAGGATGAGGTGGTCAATTTCAGTGTAGATAATCCCGACCCACGCGTAGACGCATGGCATTACAGGTCTGATGGTGAGCAACTTACAGCTTGTGACGAATCTGGTAATATCAGTTATCTATTCAATGAGCAGGCAGGCTCCCTTGATGTAACCCTGGTAGTAGAGTACAACGGATGCGTCAATGAAATCACTCGGGAAGATTATGTAGAAATGATAGGTACCCTGGCCGATTTTGAGTACGAGATTGACTGTGCAGACCCGTTTAAAGTCGATATTCGAAATACCAGTCAAAATGCAAATAACATTACCTGGCTTCAATTGGAGCCAGACCCGGAATACCAGAATGAGGAGTTCAGCGTAGAATATGACCAAACAGGGAATTACAATATCACCCTCAGAGCATTCAATACCGATAGCGGATGTCCCCCGGATTTTGAGAACAAGCAGGTATTTATTAGAGATGTGCAGGCCGAAATAGGATTGCTGAACAGCTCCGGGCTCGTTCAGGCTGAGCCCTACCGATTGTGCGCGGAAGAAGATTATTTCCTGGATGGATACAGTAATTCTATTGACGTGGCTCAGGGTTGTCGCCAGGCCTATCGATGGTTTTTCTCAGAAAGCCTGGACAAACAGAATTTTAGGACTTTTGGTCCCAATACTTTAGACCGATTAACCTTGTCTTCTGATGGGCCACATGAAATCATACTGGTGGTGGAGGATATCAATGGTTGTTTTGATACTGCCTCTGTAACAATAGAGCCCTATGAACAGAATGTGGATTTTACGCTGAGCGATTCATTGGTATGTCTTCCAGTTGAAGTGACTTTTGAAAGCAATAGCAGCGGGGATACCAGTATTATAGACTACCTCTACCAATTTGAATTTGGGCCGGAGGTGAATGATTCTATAGTAACCAGAGCCTTTCCGGATGACGGGCAAGACACGCTTGAGGTAACTCATATCGTAACAGATGCAGTCGGCTGCAGGGATACAATAACGAAAAATGTAATTGTTTACGAACCTGTGACAGAAATTTCTTACGACCGCTTCCGCAGAATTTGTACGGATGAAACCGTTACCGTAAGTGCCACGGACTTCACCGATCAGGGCAGTTTTCTGCTGTATGATTGGACTATTGCCGATAGTGCTAATTCTCAGTTTGATTCCTCTGGATTTGATATCAGTTTTTCTGAGGAGGGGCTTTATTTCGTGGATCTGATCATTGAAGAAGACGCCACAGGTTGTGAGACGGAATACAGGGACACTATTTTTGTGCAGGATTTCCCTGTGGCAGGTTATTTCACCAATGTGGATACGGCCTCCATTCTATGCAATCCGGCTACTGTACTCTTTAACGACACTACTGTAACCAATAATCCTTATACCCAGCTGTGGCTGGTCGACGGAGATTCGGCTGCTGAAGAAAATCCTAGTCCTGGCTTCACTTTTGAAAAAGGAATTCATGAAGTGCAGTTGATTTCCACTACATCCTACCGTTGTGCCGACACTTCGGCTGTTCGAATATTTGAAGTGGTGGGTCCGGAGGGTCGTGCAGTCCCTGACTCCGCTCTGGTTTGCCTCGGTGACACAGTCATGTTTGATATCACAGATACGATAGATGTAGGGTCCTTTAGCTGGAATTTCGGAGATGGAACGTCTGCAAATAATGAGGCCCCCGTCAGTCACAGTTACAGTCAGTTTCCATCTGGAGGGCGCACCACTGCCACGCTTACTCTGGAAGGTTCTGAAGGATCATGTACCCTGGTGCGCTCAGTGCCCGTAAGGATTTTGGACGTTGTCGCTGATTTCATTCGCAACGACGGTATTGACACAGCTATCTGCCTTGGGGATTACCCATTTGTATCCACTTCCAATAATGTAAATCGATATGAATGGAATTTAGGAGATGGAAATAGCGCTACTGGAGATAGCGTGACGCATACTTACATGGAGTCAGGATTCTATAATGTACAGTTATTTGTGTCTAATGATTCTCTCGGCTGCACGGATTCAACAGAGAAAACGGTGCAGTTATATCCTCTCCCCGAACCAATGGGTATCGGGGATACGATTTGCCAGGGAGACACGGCATTATTACAAGTATTGAACCCCAAGCCCTTTAGTTTTTACAATTGGCCGATGGACCCCGACCTTGTGGCCAATCAGTCCATTCGCGCATTTGTTAATCCGAGCGCCAGCCGCCCTTTTACGCTCGTCGAAGAGGACAGTCTTGGATGTGAGGGTACAGCAGATGTATTCGTCGACGTGATTGAAGCAATCCAGGGATTCGATTGGGATACCTCTATTGTTATAGGGGATACTGCATTTTTGCCTTTCCCCTACAATCCTCTATTTACCTACGACTGGGATCCAATGGAAGGATTGAGTTGCCTGGATTGTCCACAACCCACCATTCAGATATTGCAGGATGAATTTTTTGACTTAGTGGTAAGTGATGTGCTCAATTGTTTTGAAACCCCTTTCTCCTACAATATTTCAGTAATCGACGAGGAGAAGATAAGAGTGCCAAATACTTTTACGCCCAATGGTGATGGGATCAATGACATTGTATTTGCCGAGGGTTGGGCCATAAAGGAGCTTCAGTTTTTCCGAATCTTCAACGAGTGGGGGGAGAAAGTTTTTGATACCAATGATAGAAACGATGGTTGGGATGGCACCCATAAAGGAGAGCCTCAGAATCCAGGCGTTTACACCTGGCAAGTGCAAGCCATCAGCTGGAGAAATGATAATGTCATGACTGCCTTTGGTCATGTTGAGCTCGTTCGTTAATGAGCAGGTATTCTCCAGGTTCACTGAGCAGCTAATTAGTCTATTCCTGGATATCAATGAATAGAAGACCCTGGCTTGATAGGTTGTATTTGACTTTTACTGCCCTAAAGTCGAAACTTTATTCTTTATATTTTTTAGCAGCGGTTTTTTATGTAAATTATAAGATTATTCATCAAAATATAGCACTATGAATGGTCTTTTGGGATTTGGACGTTATCTATACGCCATTGTAATTTTAATATTTGGTTCTTTTCATTTTATGAATGCTGGCCAAATGGCAGGTATGGCCCCATTTGGAGGGGAATTTATGATCTATTTCACGGGGCTAGCCCTTGTAGCAGCGGCAGTCAGTATTTTCCTTGGAAAATTGGATAAGCTTTCCGGTGTGCTGCTTGCGTTGATGCTTATTCTGTTTGCTTTGATGGTTCATGCGCCAGGCTTGGCCGATGAAGCTAGTCAACAGACCAGTATGTCTAATATGCTCAAAGATCTGGGATTGGCCGGAGGTGCACTCATGAGTGCTGCATTGGCTAAAGACTCATCAGTTATAGGGTAAAAAATTAGTCCTCAGTTGGGGTGGAATCTTCGGAGCGCCCCAGCTTTTCTTCCCAGCGGTCTTTCGCCAATTGTCTCAGGTCGGCATACCGGTCGGATTCATCCATGATCTCCCGGCCTAGCAAGCTTTCAAAGAGATCTTCCTGTGAAACGACCCCTGCCAGAGCTCCGTATTCATCAACTACCACACAGAGGTGAACGCGTTGCTCCACCAAAAAGTCGAAAAGCTGCTGTAGCGTGAAATTCTCCTGTATGAATTTTACCGGTTTGGATAGTTCCTTGAGTTGCTTTTCAGATTGCCCCTGGGCCATTCTCAAAAAGACCTCATCTTTAAGGACCAGCCCTGTTATGTTGTCCGAATTTCCGCTGTAGATAGGAATGCGTGAGAATTGCCTCGTCCCGGTAGCTTCAACAAAATCCTTGACCGTCGTCTCCTCAGGAGAAGTAAACACTACGGTTCGAGGGGTCATAATATCCTTGACATGTAATTTTTCCAGGCGGAGTAAATTCTTGATGATATTCGATTCTTGTTGTTTAAGTACACCACTTTTTTCTCCTACCATGGCCATGGCTGTAAAATCCCCTCGACTGAGTACTGATTTACTTTTGTCCTTTTTCATGGTTTTGGTAATCCTCTGACTTAGCCAGACCAGCGGTTTGAGGACGATCATCAAGAATTTGATGGAACGAACGGTAAACGGCGCTAAGGTTTGCCAGTTGTTGGCTCCAAGTGTTTTGGGTATGATTTCAGACAGAATGAGAATGGCCAGCGTCATCAGTGTAGCAATAATGGATTCGTAGCTAAGAGAAACTGGGCCGACAGACAGGTAGTTTTCACCGAAAATCTGGCCGGCCTGTGCACCTACCCCAATTGCTCCCACCGTATGTGCAATTGTGTTCAGTGTCAGTATTGCGGAAAGCGGCCTGTCTATATCTTCTTTGTATTCTTTGAGCAATTGTCCGGTTCTTGTTTTTTCATTGACTTGCCTTTGGACATAAGACGGCGTTACACTAAGAATGACTGCCTCCCAAATAGAGCACAGAAATGAAAAGAGAATAGACAAAACGAAGAAAAACAGCAGTAGAGTCATAGTAATATTACATGGGTGTCATCGAAGGACAAACATACTGAATTCTCACGCTGCAATCAAAAGCATTCTCAGCAATGAAAACTCATGAGAGATTAAAGCATTAGATGAACTTGTTGAAGAAGAACATTTTAACTTTGACAGGCGTTCCAATAAAGCACTTTCAAGATTACGCCTTATGATCTATATGGATTACAATGCCACCACGCCCTGTGATGAGCGCGTAGTTCAAGCCATGCTGCCTTATTTTACGGAGCATTTTGGTAATGCGGCCAGTCGGAGTCATGCCCTAGGCTGGAAAGCAGAATCAGCGGTAGAAGAGGCGCGTGCAACAATAGCCTCGGCTATCGGAGCGGAGGCCCGGGAGATTATTTTTACAAGCGGAGCTACAGAGGCAGACAATCTAGCCCTTAAAGGAGTATTTCGAAAATATCATTCCAAAGGCAATCATATCATAACCATGGCTACTGAACACAAGGCAGTTTTAGATGCCTGTGAAGCAATAGAACAG
>DATFJT010000209.1:0-5099 GCA_035269065.1 Saprospiraceae bacterium
TTTGTCTGTGTGTTTGAAAATGCTTCCGCCGGAGCTGATCAACTCGGGCAACCACTGCTGTGACTGTCCCCGGAGAGAAAATAGCAGAAGTAAAACACCTGTCAGATACTTACCCATGCCATTTCTTTACAAAGGCAACAGAGGCTTCCAGGTCCAGGGACAACTGTCGATCCTCCTGTAAGACGGGTACTATTTCTCTGAATTCAGCTACAATTTTTTCGACAGCCGTAGAGGATCTCATGGGGCGACGGAACTCAAGAGCCTGGCATGCCGCCATGAGTTCGATGGCCAGTATACGATAGAGATTTTCTACAATTTGATGGCATTTTCGACCTGCATTGGCGCCCATACTCACGTGGTCTTCTTGTCCGTTGGAGCTGTCTATACTATCGACGCTACACGGCGTGCAGAGCTGTTTATTGTGACTGACCATGGAAGCAGCCGTATACTGGGCGATCATCATGCCGGAATGAAGTCCGGAAAGTGGTGTCAGGTATTCCGGGAGTCCACGCTGGCCACTCATGAGTTTGTATACTCTTCTTTCGGAAATATTGCCTATTTCTGCCACTGCGATCGCCAGATGATCTAATGCCAGTGCGACTGGCTGGGCATGAAAATTTCCTCCACTGACGATTTCGTCTGCATCTGCGAATATCAATGGATTGTCGGTAACGGCATTGATTTCATTTTCCAGGATACCCATGGCATAGTCTATCACATCGTAACTGGCTCCGTGCACCTGGGGAATACACCTGTAAGAGTAAGGGTCCTGTACCTGATCCTTGTTTTTTGCTGCGAAAATGCCACTTCCACTCAGTATATTTCTGATATTTCTGGCCGTGACGATTTGTCCCTTCTGCCTTCTCAATTGATGTATGCGGTGATCGAATGGTGAAGGCCTGCAGTCGAAGGCATCTATTGAAATGGCGGCGACGGTATTAGCCAGATGGAATATTCTGTTTGCGTGTTTAAGACAAAATGCCAGGTAGGCAGTGCAGAACTGAGTGCCGTTGAGCAGCGCGATTCCCTCCTTCGGCTTTAAGGAAAGGGGAGACCAATACATCTTTTTATTGATTTCAGCTGCGGAAAGGACTTGTCCCTTGTACTGTACTTCTCCCTGGCCTATGATGGGTAAAGACAAATGAGCCAATGGGGCCAAATCTCCCGAGGCACCCAAAGAACCGTATTCCCGCACGAGAGGGTGTACCCTGTAATTGTAAAAGTCGATCAGCCTGTTGAGTAATTCGGGGCTTACACCGCTGTAGCCTACGCTGAGCGATTTGATCTTTAGCAATAACATCAGGCGTGTTATTTCTTCAGGCACGATTTCTCCCATGCCACTGGCATGAGAGAGTATGAGGTTGTTTTGTAATTCCTGAAGCTGTTCTTTATTGATCGCTACCTGGCAAAGAGAGCCGAACCCAGTATTTACACCGTAAAATAGCTCGTCACTTTGTTCAATTTTGTCAATCAGGTATTGATGGTTGGATTGAATATTCAACCAGGCAGTTTCAGACAATTTGAGTCTTGCCTGCTCACCTATACTGTCAAAAACTGCTTCCGTTGTAAGGTCTTCAGAACTTAAAATCAATTCTTTCATACATCCCAATTTCTATGCCTGCCCGAATGTCGCAAAATTGGAGCAGATCCTTAAAAAAAATTACAAAGGGGAAGGTTAAAGTGATTGTTAAGGGTTAAAATTGCGTTAAATAGAATTGTCGGAGGAATTAATTAGCGGCATTGAGCGTCTTGATTGTTGCTTTATATTTGTATTCGGCAAGTCCACTTTAGGATTTAAAATAAGTGTAGAACAAGAAATAGTATAGCTTCCAGGTCGTTATAGAGCTCAATAAAAAATAATTATACAATGAAGTATTTCAGTCGTTTGCTTTTGCTTGCTGCCATCAGTTTTGTCAGTTTTTCTCAAGCGGATGCCCAAAAGGTATGCTATATCAACCTCGAAAAGGTCTTGAACACTGTTGAAGATTATAAGAATGCTCAGCAGGAGATCGATCAAATTGCGCAAAAATGGCAACAAGAAATTGACAGAGAGCGCGAGAAAATCAAGAGTTTGTATAACCGTTACCAGGCAGAACAGGTGTTGTGGAGCGAAGAAACACGGCAGAAGAAAGAAGAAGAAATCGTTGAATTGGAAGATAAGGTACGTGAGATGTACGAGCAACGTTTCGGCCCGGAAGGAGCATTATTTAAAAAGCGGCAAGAACTAATCCGTCCGATTCAGGAAAAAGTATATGCTGTAATAGAGACCTATGCCGTTGAAAGGGGTTATGACTTTATTTATGATGTCAATACTGCGGCAGGTTTGCTGTACACCAACAATCGATACGACAAGACTGATGATATAATAAGACGTGTAAGGTATTAATTGCACTGATTTTTCTAAATTTGCGGCTCGTCACCGGGAGAGGTGATGGATTGCAGGAACGTGCTTTCATGCCATTATCAGGAAGCACAAATCAAATTGATTCAATAAAAACAACCATAATAGAAATGAAGAATTATATTTCCATCCTTTTTTTGATGACAGCTATGCTTTTCGGAGCGACAGTTCAATCAGACGCTCAGACTATTGCTTATGTCAATTCCAGCAAGCTACTGGCTGAGTTGCCGGAGGTGAAAAAAGCAGATTCCAATTTGAATACCCTTCAAAAGCAAATGCAGACCAAAGGCCAGGAAATGGTGCAGGAGCTGCAAGCCAAATACCAGGAACTCGCTCAAAAAGAGAAGCAGGGAGAATTGTCTCCAAAGCAAATTCAGGAGCAGGCTGCCAAGCTGCAGCAAGAAGAGCAAGAGATTGCCAAGTACGAACAAGAGATGATGCAGACGATCAATAAGAAAAGAGAGGAACTGCTGCAACCCATTCTCGATAAAATCAATAATATCATCACTGCAGTAGCCAATGAAAGCGGTTATAAAATGGTATTGGACAGTAGCAGTGGTGTGGTATTGTATGCCGATGAATCTGATGACATCACAGATAAAGTGAAGGCCAAATTGGGCATGTAATTGATTCATGTCATCCCAAGTGAAATTAGGAATATTTGATTCTGGAATTGGTGGCCTGTCGGTCGCCAATTTTCTAATTGCTAAGCACCCCTCAGTTGAAATCTGGTATTTGGCAGACAGTTTATTTCTTCCTTATGGTACAAAGGCTGAACCGTTGGTCAGAGAACGCGTCTCCAGGATGATGAATTTTTTTCAGTCGGGCGATTTTACCCATATCATCTGTGCCTGTAATACAGCTTACGCGCTTGCGGGGGACATCATTGACAGTTACAAAGACCTGGAGGTATCCAATGTGACCCAGGCGCTGATACACACCTTACCTACGCATATTAATTTGAGCCAATCCCTTTTGATTGCCACACCGAACACCATAAAATCCGGATTGTATCAGAAATATCTCGGACGCATTCATGGCCAGGACAATATCCATATCAGCGCCAATTCGAGTTTGGTAGAATTGATTGAGGCAAAAGGAGACAACAGGGAATCTGTTTATGAAGAAATCCTTGAAATTTCGCGTAATTGTCGATTTAGGCCGGAGGCGATTATCCTGGGATGTACACATTATAATTGGGTAGAAGAGGAGTTTCAGAAAGTATTTCCCGGAGCGGCCATCTACGGTAGCAGTGCAGCATTTTCATTTTCTCAGTTTGAGACCACGGCTCCTTTAAAACATCGGCCCCTGAGATTTTTTGATACCGGGGAATCGAGGCAACTGAGAGAACTAGTTTCAGCCAGATATGGATTAAGTGTAGAGCACCTCACTTTGGAAGATACTTCCTTTATTGAGGAGGTGCATCAATCGTAGGCCATAGCAATACAGGCCATGGCAATGGTGTAGGCTCCGGCATCATTGAGGGCCTCTGCACAAGATTCCAGGGTAGATCCGGTAGTCATCACATCATCTACTAACAATATATTTCTGCCGCTTACTTTCACAGGATCCGGTGCATAGAAAGCGCTTTTGATATTTTCCAGCCGTTTTAACCGCGACTTTTTTGTCTGGGTGTCTGTCTGCTTCACGCGCTCAAGCAGATCTGTTCTACATGGAATATCCATACCGTGAGACAGTCCTCTCGCAAAGGCCTCGCTTTGATTGTACGACCTTTTTTTGAGTTTACTCACATGCAAAGGAACCGGAACGATGCAGTCTATGTCATAATAATAGGGACCACTTTTGAGATCTTTGGCGTATTTCAGGCCTAGTTCATAGCCAATGTCGTAACGGTTTTTGTATTTCAGGGCATGTATTAGGTTTTTGAAATCGCTCTCTTCAGAGAAATAATACTTGGCTGCGCCCCAGCGCAATTCGAGGCGCCCGCGAAATTTTTCTGTGAACTCATTTTCTTCATACAGATGCTGCTCGGTCTGAGGCAGACTTATTTCACAATGAAGACAGAGTACTTCATCCTCTTGTTTTCGTCGTCGAAGACAAGCAGGACAAATACTTGGAAATATTAACTCCAGGATATCACTTAACCAGTAATGCATAGCCTTAATTACTTAAGTAATGGGCGTTTCGCCAAGGTTGTTCAGAAACAGTGAAATCCTATGGATGTTTAGAAAGCCTATTTTTTGGGTAGTCCCAAATGTAAAATTCTACCGCCTGTTTGGTTGACCGGGGAGATACTTTTTCCCACTACAATTCCTTTTTCTGGTGCCAGGTACTCTTCGATCGTTCGACCAAATACGTCCTTCAGAGTGGCTATCTTTTGATCCTTTTCTACAAAGTCGAGCAGTTGAACATGTACTTGAAGCAACCCCCCATTGTTGGTATAAATCCAGTATGAGTCCCTGCATTCGACGGTTTCGTGATCGGATTCTACGACCTCGTCGTCTGTCATACCAAGGTAAGAAAGCACGTTGTGGATGCCTACCATACCACTGCCGATCATGCTTTTTTGATACATATTGGGGTTTCCGACTTCCAGCGTAATTGCCGGGATGTTCATTTCGTCTGCTGCCCCACGCAAAGTACCGTCTGAGGGACTGTTGTTGACAATGATCTGCGCATTCTGCAGTTGAGCAAGTTTGGCCGTCTTCTCTTTGTTCATATCAGCCCGAATGTAATA
>DATFJT010000210.1:0-7369 GCA_035269065.1 Saprospiraceae bacterium
CATGCCCGGTCAGGTGGGCGCGCACAACCATTTCCAGCTTGATGGGCTTGCATACTTTGCCCATGCTTACATTGGGATGAGGCACCTGCTCCAGCCAATTGGGCACTATATCACTGGTTTGATTTAGAAAATGCGCGGCAATCGTATTTAAAATTTGCCCTTTGTAAGGAATGGGCTCCGGCAGAATGTGATCAAAGGCCGAAATGCGATCGGTCACAACGATGGCCATGTGCTCCCCGAAATAATAGACATCTCTCACTTTACCCCTGTAAAAATCAGTCTGACCGGGAAAACTGAATCGCTTATTACTCACCGTCTGTTCTGACATTCTTCTCTTCTTTTTTTCTATTAGCTTTGCCAAAAATAGCCAATTAATTCCAGCCAATGACCAGCATTGACAGCACGAAGGCACCTATGCGCAGATTGTTCCGGGCCATACATCCATTCAAATGGCAATTTAGAATCTCGGTTTTCTACAGCATCATCAACAAGATTCTCGATTTAATGCCTCCATTTCTCACGGCTTGGCTCATCGATACCGTCAGTGGTGAAACCCCTAAATGGATCAGCGATATCGGAATGATAAGCCCTTGGGACGAAGTTGTTTTTATCATTTTTCTGGCGGTCGTCATATTCTTATTGGAAAGTTTTTTTGAGTGGCTTTACAAAAAAGGCTTTCTCAAACTGGCACAAAACATCCAACACCATATTCGATTGCACTGTTACGAAAAACTGCAGCGCAAACACATGTATTTTTTCTCGCGTCAACGCACTGGAAACCTGATGGCTATTCTCAATGATGACATCAATCAACTGGAGCGCTTTTTTAATACCAGCTTCAATGAAATTGTACAGATTATCATTCTTGTCCTTGTAGCCGGCTGGTCTCTCATTCAGGAATCTATTGTTCTGGGACTATTGGGTATGGCTCCCATTCCCTTCATTATTCTCGGAAGTCTATACTATCAAAAAAAGGTCGCCCCCCTTTATAAAAATGTGCGAGAGGCGGTGGGAAACTTGGGCAATCGACTCGAAAATAATATCAGTGGCCTGGCCGT
Organism: Saprospiraceae bacterium; assembly: GCA_035269065.1. Lineage (GTDB taxonomy): Bacteria > Bacteroidota > Bacteroidia > Chitinophagales > Saprospiraceae > DATFJT01. Next base: position 1,059 of record DATFJT010000210.1, read on the forward strand.
CATCAAAAGCTTTTCTACGGAAGAATATGAATATACTCGTGTTGAAAAAGCTTCAGAAAACTATCGCCAAAAGAATTTTGCTGCCATTCGATGGAATGCAGTTTACATCCCTCTGATCCGGATTTTTATCACCATTGGCTTTGCCAGCACACTGCTCATTGGCGCGTATTGGGTGCTTCATGATATGCATGGATTTACTTACGGCTCACTGGCCTTCTTCGCTATGATGATTCAGCGTCTATTGTGGCCGATTACAGGCCTGGGCAGAATTTTCGATGAATACGAGCGTGCCCGTGCTGCTGCAAGAAGGATTTTCGGGATCATTGACGGCCAGGAAGAATTAAAAGATGGCAGTCAGGAATTGCCTTCCGAGGAGAAGGGCGTAGAAGTTATTTTTAAGGGTGTCGACTTTTCTTACGATAGTGACCGTCAAATACTAAAGAACATTGAATTTAAAGCTGAGCCAGGACAGAAAGTTGGGATTGTGGGCACAACAGGCGCGGGGAAAACTACACTCGTTCACTTGCTGCTTCGCTTTTATGATGTCAGTTCAGGGCAATTACTTTTGGACAAAAAGGACATTCGTGATTATACGCTTTCCAGCTTGAGAAAAGCCACGGCACTGGTCAGTCAGGATGTCTATCTGTTTCACGGCAGTATTAGAGAAAACATATGTTATGGGCGCGAGCACATTTCAGATAAAGAGCTTTGGGCTACCGTTGAAAAAGCACATCTTGATCGTATGATCAATGAACTTCCCGAAGGGTTGGACACCATCATTGGAGAACGAGGAGTACGCTTAAGTGGAGGACAAAAACAAAGAGTAAGTCTGGCAAGAGCACTATTGCGGTCTGCAAGAATGATTATCCTTGACGAAGCCACAAGCGCCGTTGACACGGAAACTGAGGCAGCCCTTCAAGAAAATTTAGGGCCACTCCTTCAAAATAAAACATCCTTTGTTATTGCACATCGCTTAAGTACCGTGCTGGACGCTGATAATATTATTGTCATGGAAAATGGGCGCATCACAGAGCAAGGCAATCATGAGGAACTACTTGCCCATGATGGGGTCTATCGAAAACTTTGGGATATTCAGTCGGGACAAAATCCTCTTAAAGATTCATGATCTGATTGCGATCTACTACAATGTCTTTTAACTCTTTGAGATAGGCGTATTCATTAGGCATCACTTTCTTGAGGGCTTCTTTCACTGCAAAAAAAGCTCCCTTTTCGAGATCTGGAATGAATTCCTCTACTTTTTCTTTCATTTCGATCACATCCTCCCTTATAAGCGCTCTCAGAGATGGTATGTCGTGATAATCTGCCTCAATGGCTTTGGCGCGAATGTGCTTCTGATCTTCTTCAGTAAGATCGTCCAGGTTGATAATATGAGAAGTCTGTGATAGCTCATTGGTGTTTAACTCCTCTTTGCCTAAAGGAAGCTTCCAATCCTCATCATCGTGACGTACTAAAAAAACTTCCAATCCCTTGGAAGCAACTCGGTAAATGACATATTTGGCGTAATCTCTGACACTCATATTTTCATATTATACTTACAAAACCCCATGACATTCTGAAAGTTCATTCTCAAGGAAAATCTAATTTACCTCACGTAAAATAAGTAAGAAAAATCCGATTGCAAGAAAGATTTGGCGGTCTTTTTCAGTATCCATTTGCATAATCTCAAAAGCGCGTTGTTTAACTTTGGACTCTTCGTCCTCTTTAGTCAGAATCGCCCCAAGCGTTTTTTCTCCTGTGCGTACAAGTCGTCTACTCAACCCTGTCTCCTTGTCCACATGAGCTACCTGTTCTCTTTTTTTTGTATCGAAAAGCTGGCCCTCATTGTCCAAAAATCCCAGATAAAACTCATCAATATAGATTTCCGCCCCTTTCTTAGAGACATTGTAGATGTATTCATTTTGAGAATTTCGCGCAAAAACAACAGAATTTCTTCCTTTTGCGCCATATTCTTTCAAATAATAAAGCAATACTTTTTCATGATAAATATTGGTAAAAAAACCGCTTGAGCTGGAAGACCATCCACGCCGGCGCTTTTTATCGGACTGGTTGAGCGAAAATAATTCAATTTCCTCCTTTTTCCAGGGCACGAGATCCCTGGCCTCCTCCTTCATATCCTGACGGATACTGTCAATATCGTTGCGCATTCTTCTCTTTGATGGTTTAGATCCCTTAATGGCAGCACCTATTCCGGCAAATGCAGCAAACAACGCAACCCACATAAATAGAAAAAAAGACATGGTAATTATTGTCAGAAAACACTAAAATAGACAAGCGGTGCAATTTAAGAAAGAAATCACATATCAAACCACAGCTAAATAAATCTTATAACCTAAAGGTAAGATTTCAATTTATTCCTGTTGGTAGATTTTCTCAAACGACGAATGGCACGCTCCTTTATTTGTCTCACACGCTCTCTGGTCAGACCGTATAAATCTCCAATTTCTTCCAGAGTGAGGGAACGTCCTTGTTCATTCAGTCCGAAATAGGCCACCAATACTTTTCGTTCCCTCGAATTAAGGGACTGCAGGCCTGCTTCCAATTCCACATTCAGGGAATTCTCTATGAGTTCGTTGTCTGGTAAATCATTGTCTTCAGACTGAAACATATCGAGAATAGTGGAGTCGCCTTCATCGCCGCCGACAGGAGCATCAAAGGATACATGCCGGTTGCCACCCTTGAGTACATTGGTCACCTCACCAGGGGTTATATCCAGCATATCCGCCAATTCTTCTGTTGAGGGTTCTCTTTCAAATTCTTGTAGAAATCGCTGATAGGACTTATTTACCTTATTGTACGCACTTACCTTATTCAGAGGCAAACGCACCAAACGGGAATGTTCCACGATGGCCTGGAGGATAGATTGTCTTATCCACCAAACGGCATAGGAAATGAACTTGAAACCCTTGGTTTCATCAAACCTGGTACAGGCCTTCATTAATCCCACATTGCCTTCATTAATGAGATCACTCAAGGTCAAACCCTGATTTTGGTATTGTTTGGCTACAGATACAACGAAACGAAGATTGGCATTGACCATTCTGGCAAAAGCAGCGTCATCTCCTTCTCGTACTTTTTTGGCCAAAATCGTTTCTTCCTCTGGTGTAAGCATGTCAATTTTGCTGATGTCACTTAGATACTTGTCAAGTGACATGCTTTCCCTGGAAGTGATTTTATTTGTTATTTTGAGCTGTCTCATGAGTCGATTCTATATATTATTTCATGGTTCAATAGCAACTACTGAATTCAACGAGAAAAAGTTTCCTGCAATGATAAAAAACTTGATTTTTTCTACGAATTCCCTCATATTTGCCGATTAACGTAATCAAATATCAAAAAAGGTACCAATTCGCACTTAGTACAGATCAATTCTATAAAAATTCCTTTTTAACCCTCTTTCTTCCATTCAAAAGTGTCCTGAATAATAGCTTAGAAAGTTTAATGAATAGAGATTTCATTGATCTCATAGGCTTTTACAAGACCTAAGCCTCCGTTAGCCAACTATTCAATAACGCAATAATTGAAGTAAAAGTTATTTGAGTAAAAATCCAATGACTCAATCGGCCTTTTAAAATCTCCACTGTAGCAAGTATACCCAAATGTCTGAGCCTGGGTTAATGGTCTTGATGCGCACATGGAACTTTCGTCCTTTTCTGATTAAAGGACAAAAAAAATCCCACCAAAATTGGCGGGATGCATTTTTCTAACCGTATAATTAATCAGTTTTCGTCTTTAGGAGGACGCGGCATGAGTGCTTTTCTAGACAAGCGCATCTTACCACTTTTCTTGTCAATACCTATCAATTTGACCTTTACTTTATCACCTACATTTAAGACGTCCTCAACATTCTCAATTCTGGTATGTGAGATTTCTGATACGTGAAGTAGACCACTCTGACCCTTGAAATCTACGAAAACGCCGTAGGGTTTAACACTTACTACTTCCGCGTCATATTCATCCCCTTCCTGAGGCTCAAATGCAATGGTCTTAATACGTTTGATGGCCTCTTGGACCATTTCCTGATTAGTACCAGATATGGCAATTACGCCCTTATCGTCAACTTCGTCAATACTAATATCCGTACCCGTATCCTTTTGCATTTCCTGGATGATCTTTCCGCCAGGTCCGATGATCGCTCCTATAAATTTAGAGGCTACTTCGAATTGAACAATGCGAGGAGCAAATGGCTTGTAATCTTCTTTAGGCTTCTCAATGGTTTTACCCATCTCGTTCATGATATGGATGCGGCCGTCTCTTGCTTGCATCAGAGCATTCTCCAGTACTTCAAATGACAATCCCTCCAGTTTGATATCCATCTGACAAGCACAAATGCCATTAGGCGTACCTGTTACTTTAAAATCCATGTCCCCAAGCGCATCCTCATCTCCTAAAATATCCGAGAGAATGGCGTAATCTGATCCATCAGAAATCATCCCCATAGCTATACCACTCACTGGAGAGGTAATTTTAATGCCGGCATCCATAAGCGCAAGCGAACCGGCACAAACAGTAGCCATCGAAGATGAACCGTTGGATTCCATGATATCTGAAACAATTCTCACAGTGTAGGGAAGTCCCTCTGGCATGACTGTTTTTAGAGAGCGGTGAGCCAGATTAGCGTGACCAACTTCTCTTCGTCCAGGACCTCTCATCGGCTTTACCTCTCCTACCGAGTAGCCAGGAAAGTTGTAATGCAGTATAAAATCCTCCGTTGTCAATTCCAGCGCATTGTCCACCAATTTTTCATCCTTCTTATTACCGAGTGTTACGGTGGTAAGGGCCTGCGTTTCTCCTCTGGTAAAAATAGCAGATCCGTGAGTTGCCGGGAGGTAATTTATCTCGGTCCAAATGGAGCGAATCTCATCAAATTTTCTGCCGTCCAATCGCACTTTATCCTTAAGTACCATGGATCGAATGGTCTCTTTTTTGATTTTATCGAAGTACTCGCTGATCTTTCCTTCGTTTTCTTCCATGAACTCCTCACCTTTTGATTCCTTCATGGACTCATTCAGTTGCACCTCTATTTCCTTGAGCTGTTCCTTACGTTCATGCTTTTCCAAAGCGCCTTTGGCGACATCAAGAATTTTTGATTCCACTTGTTGCTTCACGGCGTCGTACAATTCCTCGTCTATTGGGGCAGGGATAAACTCCCTTTTGTTCAGTGCCTTTTCGCCTACTTTCTCCGCCAATGCCAATTGAGCATCACATTGTACTTTGATGGCTTCGTGGCCAACTTTAATGGCTTCAATCAACTCTTTCTCCTGGCATTCTTTGGCCTCTCCTTCGACCATCATAATGTTTTCCTTGGTCGCAGCTACGATAATGTCCATGCTGGCTTTGGCCAACTGAGAGCGCGTCGGATTCACCACATATTCACCATCAATTTTAGCTACCCTCACTTCACTAATAGGGCCGGCAAAAGGAATGTCACTCACTGCTAATGCTGCTGAGGCCGCTAAAGCCGCGTAACTGTCTGGCAAAGTTTCCTCGTCACTGCTTATCAGGTTGATAATAACCTGAGTATCATTCAAATAACCATCAGGGAAAAGAGGTCGCAGAGCGCGATCCACCAAACGACAAATTAATATTTCGTACTCAGACAGGCGCGCTTCCCGACGAAAAAAGTTGCCAGGAATTTTTCCTGCAGCGGCAAATTTTTCTTGGTAATCAACACTCAGAGGAAAGAAAGACTGTCCCTCTCTCGCTTCGCTAGCAGAGCAAACAGAAGCAAACAACATTGTTTTACCGATGCGAATCACAACGGAACCATCAGCCTGGGCGGCTAATTTGCCAGTTTCTATAATAACTTCCTGACCATCAGGTAATTGAAATGATTGCGTAATTGGAATTTTCTGTCCCATTTTTAAAATTTAAAAGATGAATAAATATAGCTGGCAATCAGAGGGATGGACGGGACAAGTATTTGACTATGAAGATCGGTTTTATTCAGACGAACGCCTGCACCCTTCCAATTGGCGCAAAAAAGCAAGGCACCCGCTATCCGCGAGTGCCTTAATCATTATTTTCTTAGTCCCAGTTCTTTGATAAGATTTCGGTATCCGTCCAGATCCTTTTTCATCAAATAATTGAGCATTCTCTTTCTCTTACCTACCAAGTGCAAAAGTGCTTTTCTACACGCATGGTCTTTTTGATTCTCATTCAAATGATCAGAAAGAGACTTTACTCTGAAGGTCAAAAGTGCAATTTGTCCTTTGGTAGATCCTGTATTGGTTGCAGAACCACCATACTGTTCAAAAATTTCTTCCTTCTTTTCTTTCGTTAAATATGTTGCC
>DATFJT010000211.1:0-4986 GCA_035269065.1 Saprospiraceae bacterium
GGCATTGAGAAAAAATACTTCATGATCATAGATTTACTCTTTTTGCTGGTTGCCGGGTTCGGTTTTTATAAGGGCTATAACAGCGGCATTTTAAGAACCGTATTTTGGGTGCTTTCCTTCATGTTGGGACTGTTTGTAGCGCTTCGGTACTCAGTGGGGGTCACTGAAGTGTTGCAACGACTGTTCAATACGGATCACTCCTTCATGTTTATTGCCGGCTTCATTTTATCTTTCATGATGGCCATGTTTTTTGTACGAATGTTGGCCAAATTACTAGAGAAACTATTGCAGGACCTCAATGTCAATGTGATTAACAGATTGGCCGGAGCGGCAGTTTACTCCTTTATTTTGACCCTGATTTACAGTTTTATTCTTTGGATTCTCGTAGAGGCGCAAGCGCTCTCTAAAACACAGATCAATGAGTCTTTTACCTACCCCTACCTGAAGACTTTCCCTGCTCAGACCAGGGAGTTTTGGGACAACATGCAGCCTGTATTCAGGGATTTTTGGCAGGAGTCAGGTGAAGTCATGAAAAACTCCGAGCAGCAATGAGTAGTAAACTGCTCATGGTGGATCACCGGGATTCTTACACCCATATTTTATTGGATTACTTCATGCAATTGGGTTGGAAAACGACTTTGCGTCAATCGGATCATTTAGACGACATGCTCCAGCCTGAGGACTTCGATTTGTTGGTGCTTTCTCCCGGTTTTGGTCGACCTCAGGATAAGAAAAACACCAAAGATTTGATAGCGCTATGGACCGGTAAACCGACCATTGGTATTTGCCTTGGTCATCAGCTTCTGTCGCTCGTACATGGAGGTACTGTGCGACGAGCACAACGCCCGCTTCACGGCATCATGACCCAAATGACCTGGGAAAAGGATCATCCGCTAACTGGTTTTCAGGGGCAACAAAAAATCATGCATTATCACAGCTGGGTTGTCGATCAGCTGCCTGAAGGGGCGCAATCCCTCGGTCATTGTCAACGTACAGGCGCCAACATGGGCATGTTGCATGAGTCTCTTCGATTTATTGGTTGGCAATTCCATCCTGAGTCTATAGGCACGGAGAAAGGCCTTGATTTGCTGGAGGCGTCTATCGAGTATGTCCTTCGGGGGGCTTGATTATTCCAGAGTCATGGCGATGTGTGGAATGTCGTCCTCCAGGTAGGATGCCCCTAAAGGCTCGAATCCGAAAGCACGGTAAAAATTTTCCAGGTAACATTGTGCTGATATCTTTATGGGTCCGGAATAATTTTCCCTGCAACTATCTATCGATCTGCGCATGAGTTCGCGACCAAGGTTGTGCTTTCGATGACGCTCTTTTACTATTACGCGGCCTATGCTTGCATGACCGGGATAGCTGATGCCTTTGTCAAGAATCCTGCTGTAGGCAATGATAGAGTCATTTTCCTGGCAACAAAGGTGTAAGGCTTGCAGATCTTTACCATCGAGGTCCTGGTAGGGGCAATTCTGCTCCACAACAAATACTTCCGCCCGCAGTTGCAGCAAATTATACAGCTCTTTCGTCCCTAGGTCCTCGAAAGACTTCAACCACCATTTTCTCATACTTACGGCTTTCTCACAAAAATAGGATTTGTCCTGAATCGATGGAGCTAAGGCGGGAATATCGTATCTTGGAGGACATCAAATGACAAAGCCTTGAGAGAAAAGTTAGTCAACCGCCTGCAACAAATGAATAAAGAATTGAGTCTCCTTTTACAGGATTTAAGGGGCTACTCCAACGAGCGCCTTAATGAGCAGCCGGACGAAGAATCCTGGTCTGTGGTGCAAATTCTGAGTCACCTTTATTTGGCAGAAAAGGGCTCCTTCAATTACATCAAAAGAAAGGTCCAGTACTCCGATGGATTAAGCCAGACCGATTTGGGGGCCAAGGCAAGAGCCATGTTGCTCAAATTCTATCTCAAAACACCTTTCAAATTCAAAGCTCCTGAAATAGTGGACACTGCGGGTCAGGAAGCTTCCAATTACTGGGAGTTGGCTCGCCGCTACGATGATTTGAGAAAAGCATTACTGGCTTTTTTAGGAGATGATCTGCCCGAGGATTTACTCCGCAAGCAGCTGTACAAACACCCTATCGCCGGACGAACAGATCTCATGGGCATGTTGAGCTTTTTCGATCAGCACTTTCAACGGCATAAAAAGCAAATCTACCGGACGCTGAAATCGATTGATGCGGTCAAGGTAAATTGATCACTCCATCCGTTCAAGTGCCCATAACTTGCCATCGGCTGTTTCCAGACCTACGATGCCGTAGGTGGTGTTGAAGTATACTTCTGAGAGCCACTCTATTTGAGTTATGGATGATTTGAAGACATCCCTGAACTTCTTTTCGTTGATTTCGATATTCCCCTGGAAGAATCTGGACTCCTCCAAAGTTTTTTTAAACCAAAATTGAAACCTCCGGAGGTAAAGGGTTCAAAAATGGAGTCAAATCTAATTCTAAATGAACTACTTATTGTATCCTTACTATTTGGGATTTTGAAAGCTTGTAAGGAAAAAATGATATGTAAGTTTGTTTCGCTATCCAATCATGTAATGACCAGGATATTCAGGCATTTACAGATGCAACGAGCACTTAAATGATTGATTTATCTTTAATGCTCACTATTCAAGCGCATATTCCTCAGAAAATACTTCCCGATCAAATCGAATTCCAAATTAACGGCATCGCCCACTTGTAATTGATGAAAGGTGGTGTGCTCGTAAGTATAGGGAATGATGGTCACAGAAAAGCTGTCTTCATCGGGATCAATGACCGTCAGGCTGACCCCGTTGATCGTTATTGATCCTTTTGGAATCATCAACCCCGCCTGATCTTTTGGAAACTGAAACTTGTAAATCCAACTGCCCGATCTTTCCTCTACTTCAAGGACTTGACCAGTGGCATCGACATGTCCCTGCACAAGATGTCCATCAAGGCGGTCGCTGAGGCGAATGCCGCGTTCAAGGTTGATTTTATCTCCTTTGACCCAATGACCAATGTTGGTTTTTTCTACGGTCTCCTGGACAGCGGTCACCTTGTACCGGTCCTTGATGATTTCAGTGACCGTCAGACAAATTCCGTTGTGGGCGACTGATTGATCCACTTTGAGCTCCGGAGTCAGTTTGGACGCAATGGTGAGATGGACATTGCTGCCTTCGTTTTCTATTTCTCTGAGGATTCCCAGTTCTTCTATGATACCTGTAAACATATGCTTATCGAATGATGTCGATGAAACCCTTAAGAGGCTCTTCTTGTTCAACTACCCCTGACAATCTACTTTCAAATACACGACATACGTAATAATAGGTTGCATCGGGCAGGGGTTCGCCATTGCCCATTAAGGTTCCATCCCAATTGATGTCCGCGTCGATGGTTTCAAAAACCAAGTTGCCCCACCTATTGAATACCTGTAGTTCGATACGCTCAATGAACAGATTTTCTAGAGGTAAAAACAGCTCATTTTGTCCATCCCCGTTAGGGGTAAAAGTATTCGGTAGAGAATAGCGCGGGCAATTATCTACACATAAAGTATCTGAAGTTGTACTTTCATTGCCGAGGGAATCCAATGAAGTGATAAAGTAGCAACCGCTGAGGGAACCGTTCTCACGATCATGCTGGAAGCTGAATTGGTCTACATCGTCAACCTGTTGAAGTAAGTTGAAATCCTCGACATCCGGTGGTGAAAAATACAATCTATATTGCGCCAGATCCTCACTGTCCTCACATCTGAAGCGAGGATTATCCCAGCTCAGTTCATTGATGATCTCTCGACCAAAATTGTCGTTCAGACACAGGTTGTCAATGTCCAGCCTGGGTGGACAGGGGGCAATATTGTCTATGGGAACCGCACAAACCCGCTGGGATTTATTCAACAAAGTATCTTCGAGGTTGGTCAGGCCATAACTTCCCTTGGACAATATGTAATAGCAGTATTCTTCGCCGTTGACCAGCCCAAAATCCGTGTAAGTCGAATTGACAGTGCTGTCCAGCAATACAAATTGAGATGTTCCGGGATCACGCCGATAGATATCAAAGGCAAAATTATTCCATGGATCGTTAAATCTCCAGCTCAACTCGTTGCGCTCATCTGTGGGTGCTATGGTTAAGAATACTGAGCTGGCCATGGGGGAGCTGCCCAGAAGCTCTTCATCAGGCCCTGTGAGGAATTCGATTTGGTAATTGTAGCCTCTTGCCACTGTGTTGGTATTGTCGTCCAGGTAGGATAGGGTATGTGATTCGCCAAAGCTCAAGTGGCTGAACTCTGCTCCTGGTAAAGCCTGAAAATCTGTTCCATTGATGCCTTCAGCTCTGAGCAGGCGATAGACATAAGGCCCTGGATTCTGCAAAGTGTCCAGGTCGTCAGGATCGGGCTTGGTCCATTCGAGGGCAATATTACCTGTTGCAGGATCGGTTGTTTCTACATCAACACGAGTGATAAAGGGCAGGTCCCTTCCGAGTTGCAGACATACTTCTTTTGAGGGCAAACTTGCGACGGGATTATAGGGCAATCCCTGTGGCGTCAACTGGGCAAAATCTGCCAGGATACGATAGCAATAGGTCACGCCGCGTTCCAGATCGTCGTTGTCTGTAAAACGATACCTGCCATTGTCAAAATCAAGAATATTGAAGCCAATTCGTTCGTATCCGCGACCTTGCAGTCCATTCTCACAACTATCCATCGGAAATGGGTTGCTTCCTTCACGGCGCCAAACGGAGAATCCCCGGAAATACTCGTCGTCCGTTTCTTCGCAATGATACGGTTGCCGCCAGCTGACATTGACGCTGTTGCTGACAAATTCTGCTAGCACCTCCTCCGGTGGTGGACCGACTACCTTGATGCGTACGGTCTTGAGGTTGGCCAGCCCTGTGTCATCATAGAAATTATCTACGGCTCGAAACACAACAGTGTAGGGCTGATCAGAAATATGATTGCAATTGGTGGGCCAGAAGAATTCTCCCGTCAATGGATCTTCCTCG
>DATFJT010000212.1:0-4402 GCA_035269065.1 Saprospiraceae bacterium
ATGCTATACCCATGACCGACTTTTGTTTTTGAGGGTTGTAAACTGCTACGTGGAGGTCAAGAAGGATTGCCGAAAGAGATTCATGTGTCTCTTGCTTTCTATAGAATTTGCAATTTTTTAAATCAACAGCGTAAAGCTTCAATTGTACTTCCAGAATGAGGAAGAACTTTCCCAGGCCCGCTCCCTTTTCGGACACTCCCGCATATGCCTCATTTATATATATTGAATCTGGTCATTATATCGTAATTTTACTCTTTGATCACCAGTTCACATTCACGACAGGGTCTTCTGAATTCTACAAGACCCGGATGCTTTTAAAATATTTCAAAAATGGGTAAAAAAACTGTAGTCCTGATTGGAGCCACCGGATTAGTGGGAAGTCATTTACTCCAATTGGCAAAAAATGATCCGGACATTGGTTTGATTAAGGTATTATCGAGAAGGCCGATTACCTATACTAATCCAAAAATTCAGCTTGAAATTATTGACTTCTCTGATCATGATGCTTTTAAGTCTGTTATCCGGGGAAGTGATGTTGTTTTTTGTTCCGTAGGAACGACCAATAAGAAAGTGGGCGGTGATAAAGAGGAATACAGGAAAGTCGATTATGACATCACCGTCAATGCAGCCAAATTCTGTGCAGAAGCCGGATGTTCGCATTTTGCCTTTGTTTCGGCTTTAGGAGCCAATAGTCAAAGCAATAATTTCTACCTGCAATTGAAAGGACAGATTGAAGATGAGGTAAGCCAGATGAAGATTGATACTATTTCCATATTCCGTCCTTCATTCCTCCTGGGAAATAGAAAGGAATTTCGTTTAGGAGAACATATTGGAATTCTGTTGATGAAGCCTATTTCCTTTCTCCTACCCTCCCGGATGAAACCGATTGAAGCCAGGGCTGTGGCCAAATCCATGTTGGCTGCAACAAAAACAGGTAGAAAAGGTGTTGGCATTTTTCATTTCAAGGAGATGCAGGAATTGAGTGATGAGCATGACCCTTCCTGAGAAAACCAACCAGTCCATTTTCAAGCTTTGGAAAAGTGATCAAGAAGACCTACCCGCCTTTCTACCCATTGATTCCAGGCGCAGTCGTCTTCAAATTTGAAGAACAGGCCGGTACATCCTATGAAAAACTGTTCCCTTAAGATTAGTTGATCAAAAGTGCTTTTTCCAGGCTCCTGGCTTTGTTAACCAATATTAAGTCCTCAATGAATTCATGTACGACCATATCTTTCTGCAAAATCTTCATTTGATTATCCAGAAACCGGAGTTGTGATTGAAATTCCCTGGGGGCACCGATGGCCATAAGTACTTTTCTGGCCAGGTCAATTTCAAATTGATGTTTCTCATGGAATCTCTCGAATTGAGCCACGCTGTAATCATCCGTCCGTTTTCCACTTCTGAGTTGAAGTACATAAGGAAAAAACTTCTTCTCTTCTTCGTGAATGTGGTCCAATAATTCCTCTTTATAAGAATTGATGAAAGAAACGAGATAGATCATCAAGGGAGATTGCACATCTAAATCCTGGGCCAGGCGGTTGCTCGTTTGTTCGATTTCCGGCAATATCTTGAATTGATAATAATTGTGCGAGGCTTTTAAATAACGAATGATTTGTTTGACATCAACATCAGAAAAATCCTCCTCCACGCAGTGCTCCATTTCAGAAAAGGAACGTGTCAAAAGGAGAAAAAACACTTCATCCAAATCATTCTTCTTGCAAAAGCTGCTGATTTTTGAGAATTGATCCTCCTGAGAAAAATCAAACCGATTCAAGAGCGGATCCAGGGCTCTATCTGTTCGCAACTCTAAAAAAATGGAATTTGCAGTGATCATATCAACGTGCGTTTAAGCTATCTCAAAGTAATATACTATGACAACATACAACCAGGCGTCCAATCTGCCTGATCACAAAGACACAAGCTAAACAGAATACTCTTCCAGTCTACTGAGACATATCAGTATGGCTGATGATATGTATCATCACAGAGGATTAATCCCGGTACACAATCAAGAATTTTCCGGAATAGAAAAGATGGGATAAATGAAATGCGGCCAAGGATTTGATTAGATCATTACACATGATTTGCATATATTTTAATGAAAAGCCTTTCAGACACAAATGTATATTTATGATCCTTAAGATATCCCTTTACTCCATTTTTTTCTTCGCATTGAGCTGCCTTTTGATTTCCTGTATAGAAGATTGTGAATGTGAAAGGCCACCGGACGAATTTTATGTAAAGTACGAGATCAGCAGCTCAACGATTTACAGAGGACGAGAAATGGAAATAGAAATCAAAGATGAAGATGGCATGGATCTGGATTTCACAATCGAACAAGGACAAGATTGGACGCTCACAATAGGTCCGGTACCCAAAGGCTTCGAAGCAACGCTGTATGCAGTGGCTACCTCAGATACAGCTGATCGATTGACTCTAAATGCCAGGATCTACATCGGTAAAAACGGTGACCCGTTTGCCCTCAAAGCAAGGAATGAGAGCGATGAAACAAGGGACAGTGTTTATTTAGCACATGTCGTTGAGTGAGAGCGCATGGTGTTCCTCAATCGAATGACAAAGACGCGCATTGAATTTTATTAACATAGATGTTGAAAGCATTTATGAACAGCTTTTCATTCAAAGTCCTGAATACTAGAAGTGGTTTTTCAACTTGAAGACATAAGGAAATATCAGCCCTGCTGATATGCTTAAGTTAGCGGCAAGCATATAATACAAGTATGAACCAAATCGAGCGAAAAAAGTGTTATCCTGTTACTGAAAGACATTTGGCTTCAATTTTAATCAATTGACAATGAAATCATTAACAATAAAATTGCCAGAGGAAGTGGAGCTTGACAAAGTCAGGATGATCATAGCGGCTTCTTTATTTGAGCAAGGTATCCTTTCATCGGGCCAGGCGGCAGAATTGGTGGGGATAACAAGAAGGCAGTTTTTGGAAGAAGTAGGTAAATATGGGGTTTCTATATTCGGAGAGACTGCTGAGGATATTGAGAAGTTGAGTGATATTGAACTCTGAAGCAGGCATAAAAGCGATCATAGCCGACACAAGCTGTCTTATCATATATGATAAGATCAACCGATTAGAAATTTTGCAGCATACTTTTACTGATCTTATCGTGACAGATGAAGTTGCCGAGGAATTTGGAGAATTACCCGATTGGATAACGATGCGGCATTTGGCGAATAAGAATCGATATCTGGAATTAGTAAAGGATCTGGGAAAAGGAGAAGCCAGCTCATTACGCTGGCTTTAGAGTTTGAAGATAGCCTGTTGATCATAGATGAGCGAAAAGGGAGAAAGGTAGCAGAAAGGCTGAAAATAGAAATTATTGGATCTCTGGGCGTGCTGATAAAAGCCAAAGATAAGGGCGTGATCAAATCGGTGAAGGAAATTCTGGATTTAATCGATAAGACCAATTTCAGAATATCAGAATCGATCAAAAAGAAAATATTGAAGAAAGCTGGTGAATGGTGATGGTGCGGCTGCCGCTAACAGGGCACATAACGATCACGCCGCCTAAGCGGAGGTGGCTAATCCCATTTAGAAACCAAATCTAGTATGTCAAGTATTTTGCGCAAGATACTTGACAAAAAACCTCACTTTCTTATATTCACTTCAGTTAAGCAATGTCTTATCAGTCAATGATGGTGGTAAAGTAAATAGAGCACATAATTAAAAGGATGCATGAAGGAACTACCTTCAAGTATCAAAACTAAAGAATTACCAACCCCCAACACCACCACCGCCTCCTCCTCCACCGGAGAATCCGCCACCACCGCTTCCACTGCCACTATTGGAAGGAGGAGTGGCCGCACCGGCGAAGCTGCGGCCGAAGTCTTTTCCGAAGTTATTGGAAAAGTAGATCATGTTGGCACTGTTGTTCCATTGGGGCTCGTATTGCATTTGGTCCAGGATGGACTTGAATTTTTCGGTCCATTGATGCTCAACGCCCAGGGCGAAGGCAAAGGGAAGCATGGCCTCGAAATGGGACGGTGTCATGTCCGGCGGATTGAGCAAATTGAGTCGGTCTTTTTCCGCCAGCTCCAGGTACATGCGGAATCCTTTGATCCGCGCTCTTAGATCGAGTTTTTGCACTGTCGGTTTGCGGATGAGCCAGATATAGAATACGAAGCAGATAAGCGCCAAAGGAATGAAGGTGGCTAAAGCAGTGCTGTTGATCCCTGAACCGTACGAACTCCTGGTCATGACGATAAGTGACAGGATGATGGCTGCCAGTGTGACCAGTCCGGGGATAACCAGAAGTCGTCCGTTGTGCCCCTTCCAGATGAAACTCCTGTGTTGGGTATTGAGGCTGGCCTTGTGGGACTTGTACGTTTCCCCCACTATCTTGTCGTACTTTCCATCGATATGCACTTCGTC
>DATFJT010000213.1:0-3475 GCA_035269065.1 Saprospiraceae bacterium
TGGGAAGATCAGACCATCAACAATACTTTCGTCCTCCGAGATAGCGTGCGAGATCAAATACTTGAAATACCCAATGTCAATGGCTTGATACCGCGGCTTGAATCGTTCGCACTCGTGAGCCTGGAAAAATCAACTAAAGGAGCCCTTTTATTGGGAATCGACCCTGTTCTTGAAGAAGAGTTATCCCAAGTTTCAGAGAGAATAATTCAGGGGGAGTATCTGAGGAGCAGGAACCAGGAAGCTGTACTTTTATCGGAGGGACTGGCAGAATACCTCAATGCAAGTCAGGGGGACACCATTGTTTTGCTTACCCAGGGTTTCAGGGGGGCAAATTCAGCCGGCAAATACGAAGTGAAAGGCATCGTACGGTTTGGTTCGCCTGAATTAAACGATCAAGTACTTTATTTACCTCTGGAGACAGCTCAATATTTTCTGAGAGCGGATCGTCGTCTTAGCTCTGCAGTGATCAGGTTAGAGGACCACGATCCTTCCTCCCTGCAAAATACACTCGAAGATGTTTCAATTCAGTTGTCCGATACAGAATTGGCTGGCTTAGATTGGAAAAAGATGATGCCTGAGCTGGTGCAGGCTCGAATGGTGGATGAGGCAGGATCCAAATTGATCCTTCTAATTCTATACATCCTTATAGGCTTTGGCATATTTGGAACCATCATCATGATGCTTAAAGAAAGAAGTTATGAATTCGGTGTTTTGGTTTCTATAGGGATGAAACGGAGGCAATTGTCTCTAATTCTTTGGTTGGAAGTCTTGTTCATAGGTCTTTTGGGCACGCTGGCGGGCTGCCTTGGGGCCATTCCATTGGTTTATTACTTTCAGGAAAACCCGATTCGCTTCAGTGGTAAAATTATGGAAGCTTATGAGAAATTTGGCGTCACACCAGTCCTGCCGGCCAAAATGGATCCAGAAATTTTTCTGACCCAGGCTCTTGTAGTGGCATTTATCGTCAGTCTCATATCGATTTATCCCATTATTCAAATTTTAAAATTAAATCCCATGCGTGCCATGAGGGAAGTGTGATGCTTATGCTTTTAATAGTGAGTTGGAGAAATATATGGAGAAATAAAGTGCGCAGTGGGGTGGTCATACTTGCCGTGGCATTGGGTGTATGGGGACTTCTTTTCCTACTGGGCTTTACCAGGGGGATCGTACGCGATTATGTTAAAAGCAATATTGAATTGCAAACTTCTCACTTTCAAATTCACCATCCTGAATTCAAAAAGGACTACGAGGCCAAATACACGGTTCCAAATCCAAATGATATTCTTGACAGCTTGTCCGAGGATGATTACGCCGATCAATATACTACACGTACGGTAGCCGGTGGCATGCTCAACACTTCGAGAGGGGCCCGGGGGATGAGAATATTCGGCATCGATACTGAAAGAGAGGTAAGAGTGACCAATATCGATGAATATATTGTGGAGGGCAGTTTTTTCAAAGATAAAAGGAGGAACCAAATCTTAATCAGTGACAACCTGGCAGAAAAACTCAAGCTAAGCTTGAAAAAGAAAGTCGTTCTTACTTTCCAGGACACCGGGGGTGAGATTGTTTCGGCAGCCTTCAGGATTTCCGGGATTTTTGATACCAAGAACACCCCCTTAGACATGAGCCGGGTTTTCGTAAAGAAAAACGACTTAAATCAATTGTTAGGGCTGGGTGAAGACCAATTTCATGAAATTGCCGTCAGGGGTGGCGAAATTGACCTTATCGATGTGCAAACTGATCGGTGGAGGACATCTTTTCCTGATTTGTCTATAGAAAGCTACAAAGATCTGTCCCCGGAATTGGAATTATTCAATAGCCAACTGAGAATTAACCTGATCATCATGACCATCATCTTTATGTTGGCCTTAATATTTGGCATTATCAACACCATGTTGATGGCAGTGCTCGAGCGCATTAAGGAGTTTGGCATGTTGTTAAGCATAGGCATGAATAAGGCAAAGGTTTTTTTAATGGTCATGTTAGAAACAATAATGCTGAGTATGGTAGGTGTACCGGTCGGCGTTCTGTTGGGCATCTTTTCCATTGCCTATTTCAAAAAGTTTGGACTGGATTTGAGTAATTTCTCGAAGGCCATGCAAAATTACGGAATCAATGAGGTTGTGCGCCCCTATCTCACCATAGATGTTTATTTATTCGTTGTAGCAGCTGTTTTCGTCACGGCAATATTAGCAGCCATTTACCCGGCGAGGAAAGCCACGGGGTTAAACCCTGCCGAAGCTATCAGAAGCATGTAATGCAGACTTGGAGATGGAGGGACTTGGAGAAAAAGAGACTTGGAGATTCCGGGTAAAAAGGGCTAATGAAAAACAATATCAAGATTTGGACATCAGAGTATAGAAAATAGAGCAATGGAACAATTGGTGATCAAAACGCAGAACTTAAAAAAAACCTACAACGAACTGGCGGTGCCGGTACATGCCCTTAAAGGAATGGACCTGGAAATAAAAAGGGGGGAGTTTACAGCTATCGTCGGTCCCTCCGGCTCGGGGAAATCAACTGCCCTTAATCTCATAGGTGGATTGGACAATCCTTCAGAAGGAAAGGTTTGGATCAATGGACAAGACATTTCCGACCTGACCGAAAATGAATTGATTGATTTCAGAAAAAACAACATTGGCTTCATCTTTCAATCCTATAACCTTATCCCCGTGTTGACTGCCCTCGAGAATGTGGAGTTCGTGATGCTCTTACAAAACGAAGACAAGAAAAAAAGAAGAGCCAGGGCAAAAGAACTACTGGAAGCTGTAGGACTGGGCGAGCGGCTTGGAAGTCGCCCCAGTCAGTTATCGGGAGGACAGCAGCAAAGGGTAGCAGTCGCACGTGCCCTGGCCTCCAAACCTCAGTTCATTCTTGCAGACGAGCCTACTGCTAACCTGGACTCCGCCTCAACCAATAATCTACTCGAAATCATGGAGCGAATGAACAGTGAAGAGAAAGTCACCTTTGTTTTCTCCACTCATGATGCCCGAGTGATCAGAAGAGCGAGGAGAATTGTTACGCTGGAAGATGGAGAAATAAAAAGTGACGAATGGGTGAAACCCTAAAAGCACAACAGTTTCAACGAGGGCGTGAAGACCTGTAGATACCGAATGAGATACGTTGTCCTGTAGATATAGATATCATTTCCAATAGCGCAGCACGAGTGCCTCTAGCAGTAGAAAAAGCAAAGCCGCTCCAAGCAGGTATTTCCAGAGCCAATTGCCCGTATTCTTTTCCTCAATCACAGAAGCCAAGTTGACATCCCAGGCCTCATCCAGAATGGCTACCTGATCAGGAAATTGCTCTTTCAATTCTGCTAATGACCAGACAGCCAAATTCGACTCTTTGCGACTGAAATTCATGGCAATTAAAGGCTGCTCAGATCCGGGTGCTGGGTTCAGTTGGTATATGCCGGGCGCATTGAACTCGGAGCCCAACGTAAAATACAACTCTTTTCCCTGCCTTCTCT
>DATFJT010000214.1:0-10572 GCA_035269065.1 Saprospiraceae bacterium
CATCCACATGGTAGCTAAGCAAAGTGCCCGCTCAGTTTCAGGTTTTATCGGTCGGCCCTCTCCTTTTAACCCCTTAACAGAAACATCTGCGTTCAAGCCGACCACGAGTCTTTCTCCCTGCGCTTCTGCTTCATGAAGGACCTTGATATGCCCACTGTGCAATAGATCAAAGCATCCATTGGTGAATACGATGCGGTCGCCCTTCAATCGCCAACGATGCAATTCCTGACTCAGTTCTTCCCAATTGACAATTTTTCGCTTCGTTTTTTCCATTAAATCGATTTGTTGTAAATAGGTAGTATCACGAGGGACAGTAAGCCTAGTAATACGTTACAAAAAATTTGTATTGAAAAGAATATGATCATGGCAAAGGAAAAACTGTCCGCTCCGCTGACGCCATAAAGGCCCAACGCAGCCATAACGCAAAAATGATAGGACCCCATTCCACCCGGGAGCGGAACCAACATACCTAGACTACCAAAAACAAAAGTAATGAATCCCGCCTGTGGACCGAGCTCCGCGGTAGGTGCGAAGGATTTAAAACAGGCGTAGGTCATCAAATAGTACATGATCCAGATCAAAACCGAGTGAAAAATCAACTGACCGGGAGATTTCACTTTCAAGACAGAAACGATGCCCTCTTTGAAACCAAAAATGAATTGCCTGATTTTCAGGACCAGGGCGTTCTGTGTGCCGGCATGTAATATGAATCTGAGAACGAGAAGTCCCAGGATCACAAATAGCACAATGGCCCCGATAGTCCATGGATTGATCAGGTTCTGTAAAGAAGACAGTTCTGTGTTTTCTATGAGAAAAGCACTGATGGTGTCAAATTCGATGGTAAACGCAATTAAAAGAACGATCAGCAAGCTGAGTACATCTAGAATGCGATCAGTGACAATCGTGCCCATGGCTTTGTCAATTCCGATTTCTTCATATCTACTGAGTGTTCCGCCACGCACTATTTCTCCAATCCTTGGAATACCGAGATTGGCAAAATAGCCTAGCATGATGCTCAGAAAAGCATTTAATTTTCGTGGAACGAGGTTGAGGGGGGCCAATAAGAGGACCCATCTCTCTGCTCTACTCCAATTGCTAATCGTGAATAAAATAAGAACAATGAATATCCAAATCCAATTTACCTGTGAAAAATCAAGCCACAATTTGCGCCATAAGCTACACTCCCCTTTCTCGCCTCCATCGGCAAGACATTGCGCCGTGTAGGCTTCGCTCTGGCTATCAAATATGAGATACAATATCCCCATGCCGATAAGCAGGAAAAGCAGGGATTGCCCTGTATTCTTCAATGCCTGATTCACTTAGTCGATTTGATTGTTTTCATTGGGAAATATCTTAATGGGCTGGAAAGCCTTGGCTTCTTCAACAGACATATACCCGTAGGCCATAATAATAACAATGTCGCCCACACTCACCAGTCTGGCAGCTGCGCCATTTAGCCCGATGATACCACTGCCGTGTTCTCCTTCAATGGCATAGGTCTCCAGGCGTGCACCATTGTTAACATTCACTATTTGCACCAATTCTCCGGGCACAATTCCACAGGCATCCATTAGCTTGGTGTCTATACTAATGCTCCCGAGGTAGTTCAGGTTAGCTTCAGTAACTACTGCTCGGTGTATTTTGGATTTTAGCCTTTTGATCATCATAAGCTTGCTTCTATTTTAGTCCAGCCGGAAAGACTCGGCAAAATTAATCTTTTAAAATCATGTTATCAATCAAACGCACATCTCCCAGCCATCCGGCGGTAAGCGCAACAACAGTTGAATGCGCATCGAAGTTGTCAATCGGCTGAAGAGTCAACCCATCCACGATTTCAAAATACTCCAATTTTAAGCTGCTTTTATCTATCAACTTTCTACACTCTTCAACTATATCGTTTGGACTCAAGGCCACTCCAGAAGTATTTTTTCCTGACAAATAGGTACATCGATTTTTCGCATGAGAAAGTGCCTTAAAAAGGGTATTGGCTTCAGGCCGCAACGACGCATCTATTCTCCTGTTTCTGGAGCTCATAGCCAAGCCGTCATTCTCTCGAACAATCGGGGCACGCATTACCTGTGTAGAAAGGTCGAGCTTTGCGAGCATTTCACGCACGATAGACCATTGCTGATAATCTTTCTGCCCCATGATCAAAACATCCGCAGGGATTATTTCCAAAAGCCGTGCGACCACTTGCATCATACCCTCAAAATGTCCGGGCCGAAAAGCACCTTCCAGGCTATTCGTCCACGCATCCATATCCAGATTTAATCGATAGGCTTCTTCACCCTCGGCATAAACCTCTGTTGTTGATGGCGCAAAGACTATGTCACAGGCGCTGGCTTCCAGCTTTTCAAGGTCGTCCGGCAGGGTATTCGGGTAATTGAGAAAGTCTTCTTTTTGATTGAACTGTGTCGGATTGACGAAGATACTGCAAATGACTAAATCTGCTTTTTGCTTCCCCAATTTGATGAGGGACAAATGACCGTCATGTAAAGCGCCCATGGTTGGTATAAAAGCCAGCGTTTTTCCCTCGCTCTTCACATGCTTGAGGTAAGCGTTTATTTGCTCGCTTTGTTTATACAAAAACATAAGAATGCGCTTTATTGTTAAAGTCTGTGATTATAGGCGCAGCGAAATTATAATTTATTTTTCGTATTTTTGCAGCCACATTCTTTTACATTTTCTACAAGGGATATTTATGGCGAAAAAGAAGATTCTCATCGTGACGCAGGAAATGAAGCCTTACACCGCTATTTCCCTGGTCTCAGATATTGTTGCTGATCTACCCAAAGAAGTACAAGCAAAAGGATTCGAAGCAAGAATTCTGATGCCACGATATGGTACCATTAATGAACGCAGGTACCGCTTGCATGAAGTGGTGCGTCTGTCGGGAATGAATATCATTGTAGACGATGATGATTACCCATTAATCATCAAAGTTGCCAGCTTGCCGGGCGCGCGACTGCAGGTATATTTCCTAGATAATGAGGACTTTTTCAAACGAAAGCACGTCTTCAAAGATGCTAAGGACAATTTGTTCGAAGACAATGTGGACCGCATGGTCTTTTTCAGCAAAGGGGTGATTGAGACTGTAAGAAAATTTGGGTGGCCGCCGGACATCGTGCACTGTCACGGAATGATGAGCTCTTTGGTACCACTCTATTTGAGAAAAGCGTACAACAACGATCCGCTTTTTGCTCAATCGAAAATCGTCTACAGTGCCTACGATTATGAAGCTGACGATACTTTTGTAGAAAATTTCCGGGATAAGGCACTCATCGCCCACCTGGAGGAAGAAGAACTCGATAATTACTTCGTGGATGGTCAACTGAATCTCAATCAGGGAGCAGCCAGGCATTCTGATGGCGTCATCAATATAAATGAGGCCATAGATAATGATTTACTCGAGGGAGACGTTAGTGAGAATATTATCGACCAAGAGGTAAATGACGATACGGACATCGTTTTCGATCGTTATTTCGAGTTGTATAACAAATTGCTCGGTTCCTCGGACGAAGAAGAATAAAAGCACCGAAATTTCTATGCGCTATTTTCCTTTCCTTAAGACGGCGTTGTGGCTGTCCATGATTTCTTTATTAGTATCCTGTAATGACCAGGGAGAACTCGGAGAGTCTATCATCGAACCGGTGAGGTTTGGTACTTTTAAAGATGATTTGCCTTTTAAAATGAAAACCATCAGCCGCGACTCCGTAATCAGCACTTTCTGTTCGGACTTTTTTGTAGGTCGCACAGAAGATCCTGTTTTCGGAGAATTTGAAGCCGGATTTTACGCTCAAATGAGTATCATTCCCTTCGACACCATTTTTTCTGATTTTATGGTAGATAGCGTTTATTTGCAACTGCTCTACGACACGCTATGGTACGGTGACACCATGGCCCCTTTTGATATTTACGTGCATCGTCTATTAGAAAACCCTGATTTTCAGACGAATTTGGGTTCGGACACCGAATTTGAAGTCAGTACGGAACCTATTGGATCACTTGAGAGCTTCACCCCTCAATTGACAGAGACCATAACGGAAGACACCGTGGCACAGCAAGTTCGTGGTAGACTGCGCATACCGCTCGACAATTCTGTAGGAGAAGAACTTCTCAGTTATGACAGTGCATCCTATGCGTCCAATATTACCTTTCAGGATCAGTTCAATGGTGTCTTCGTTCGAGCAGGGGACAATACCCGATCTATGGTTGCCTTCGACATGGCCATTTCGGAAATTTCCGGTTATTATACGGCCTTGATTGTCTACTTCACGACCAATGGCGTGCAGGACAGCCTTCAGCTCCTCATCTCGCGATCAGGAGATTTTAGGCTGGGATATTATAAAAAAGATCAAAGTGGTGCACTGATCGAGGATTACATTGATGACTATGAGCGCGGTGAAGAATTGGGCTTTTTAAGTGGGCATGCCGGAAATGCCGTGGATATAGATTTGGAGGAAGCCGCTGAATTTTTAAGTGATTTTATCGTCAACCATGCTGAAATCTGCTTACCTTTGAATGAATCCCTGGGCTATGACTATGACGTATATCGACCGGCCGAGGTCATAACACCTATTTTTGAGGACGATATGGGCAATCTGTTTGACATCGTTGACTATACCAATCGGCGATTTTTCGTTGATTATCGGCTTGATATGGATACGTCCAACATGTACAGACAGTATTGTCTGGATATTTCCTTGCACATGCAAAATATTATCCTGGGCAATCTACCGAATCAAATAAGGATTTTAGCATCAAATGTAGAACGAAACGGATGCGATATACAGGAGCCTTACAAGGCAGTTATCAATGGAAGAAATAATTCGGAAGTCCCCGCAAGACTAATTGTGTACTACACAGAACCTGAATAAATAATTTATATGTGCGGAATCGTTGGATACATCGGTAACCGTCAGGCGACACCGATCATCATCAATGGCTTGAAAATGCTGGAGTATCGTGGTTACGATAGCGCGGGCATCGCTGTGGTAAACGATCAACGGCAATTGCAATTGATCAAACGAAAGGGGAAGGTAAATGAACTGATAAGTGCATTCAATGGACAAAAGCCTCATGGCACTATTGGTATAGGGCATACCCGGTGGGCTACGCACGGTCCTCCTTCAGACGTCAATTCTCATCCTCACAGTTCGCAGCAGGGCGATATTGTAGCCGTACATAATGGTATAATAGAAAACTACAACGTCCTAAAACAAACGCTTGAGAAACGTGGGCATGAATTTTCCAGTGATACAGATACAGAAGTCTTAGTCCACCTTATTGAAGAAATCAAGAAAAACCAGAATATTGATCTCGAGGAGGCTGTACGCCTGGCGCTGACAGAAATCACTGGCGCCTATGCCCTGGTGGTCCTGGATAAAAATGACCCGGACAAATTGGTTTGTGCCAGAAAAGCGAGTCCGCTCGTTATTGGCATTGGAAAAAACGAATACCTCGTGGCCTCTGATGCCACCCCAATCATTGAGCACACCAGAAAGGTGGTATACCTCAATGATTACGAAATTGGTGTAGTGCATCGAGATGGCCACCTCAAAATAGTGAATGTTCAGAACGAAGTACAAAATCCCTTTATTCAGGAGCTCAACATGGAAATTGAGCAGATTGAGAAAAGCGGATATGAGCACTTTATGCTTAAAGAAATTCATGAGCAACCCACCACCGTCAGAGATGGCATGAGAGGGAGAATCAATGCTGGAGAAGGCTGGATTAAATTGGGTGGTTTTGACGACTACCGCAATCGGTTTCTCAATTGTCGAAGGCTGATCATCGTTGCCTGTGGGACCTCATGGCATGCTGGACTCGTCGGGGAGTACCTGATCGAAGAATTGGCACGCATACCGGTAGAAGTGGAATATGCCTCGGAATTCCGATACCGCAACCCAGTTCTTGATGAAAAAGACATTGTCATTGCCCTTAGCCAGAGTGGAGAAACAGCAGATACCCTGGCCGCTTTAGAGATGGCAAAGTCAAAAGGAGCCCTCATTTACGGTATCGTTAATGTCGTGGGTTCCTCCATATCCCGCATCACGGATGCAGGGTCATATATTCACGCGGGTCCGGAAATTGGCGTAGCCAGTACCAAGGCATTCACTGGCCAACTGACACTGCTCACCCTTCTCACTTTAAGTATCGCCCACGAGAAAGGAACTATTGCTCATTCTGAACTCCGGCAGCTGCTCTATGAAATGGAAGGTATTCCGGTGAAAATGGAAAAAATAATCGCTCTTGATGAGCGCATCAAAGAAATCGCAGCGGAAATCAAAGATTCTCCCAACGCCCTTTATCTTGGAAGGGGGTATAATTTCCCTATCGCATTGGAAGGTGCTCTGAAATTGAAAGAAATATCCTACATTCACGCAGAAGGATATCCTGCAGCAGAAATGAAGCATGGTCCTATTGCATTGATCGATGAAAACATGCCAGTCATCGTCATTGCTACCAACAAAAGCGCTTACGAAAAAATATTAAGTAACGTACAAGAAGTGAAAGCCAGAAACGGTAAAATTATTTCTATTGTAGTGGAAGGTGAGAAAGAAATATCACGAATTTCTGATTACACCATAGAGATTCCAGCTACAACGGAAGCCTTCACTCCGCTGCTAAGTGTCATACCACTACAGTTGTTGTCTTATCATATCGCGGTCATGAGGGATTGCAATGTGGACCAACCCAGGAATCTCGCCAAATCGGTTACCGTGGAATAATTAATTAAGCAAAAGTAAAGATGGAATACAATTCAGAAAAAGAACTATTGATCTACGCCGAATATGGTCGACATATCCAAGGCTTGATAAAAAACAGTGTCAATATTGAAAATACAGAGGAACGTCAGGCCTATATCGAACAGATCATCCGTTTAATTGAACAAATGAACCCGGAGTACAAGTCGATAGAGAATGCCCGCCTTAAAATCTGGCAAAATATCTTCAATATTCTGGGTACTGAGGTGGTTTTAGAATATCCTGAAGAAGTGGATAAATCACCGGAAACAGAACGTTACAACAAGGCACACTCCATGGTCTATCCTCACCGGAGCAATAAATACCGCCACTACGGCACCAATGTGCACAAACTTTTAGACAAGGCCCTTGAGATTGAAGATCCAGTGAAGAAGAAAATGTTACTGGAATTGATCGGATCCTATATGAAACTGGTTCATAAAAACTGGAACAACGAGAAATTCATTAGTGATGAGGTGATTAAAAACGACATCGAAAGAATTTCTGAGAACAAGATTACTTTCGAAGAAAACGAGCATCTCAACTTTAACGTTTTATCCAAACCGTCACGAAACCAGCGCAAAGTACACAACAATAGAAAGTCTTCTCGTGGAAGAAAAAAACGAAGAGGATAAATCAATCCCGTGGGTACACATACCAAAGGAAATAATAGCAACACATTCAAGGTCACAGGAGGCCTGCGCTTAAATGGTAAATTAAAGCCTCAGGGAGCGAAAAACGAAGCGCTGCAAATCCTGTCAGCGGTTATGCTGACTGAGAAAAAAGTGACAGTGCACAACGTGCCCGACATCCGTGACATACGTATGATGTTGGCTATCCTTGAAGGCTTTGGGGTCGAAATAGAATCTCATTCCCGAAATAGTTTCAGCTTCACTGCAAAGAACATCGACCTGGACTACCTCTACACCGATGACTACCGGGATAAAGCCACAAGCATCCGAGGATCAGTCATGCTCATTGGGCCTTTGCTGACGAGGTTTGGTAAGGCTTATCTCCCTAAGCCAGGTGGTGATAAAATTGGTCGCAGACGCCTGGATACCCATCTCATCAGCCTACAAAAACTAGGGGCCAGGTTCCATTACGATCCTGTCAAGTATGCCTTTGAAATAGAGGGGAAATCTCTTGAAGGACGATATATATTGATGGAGGAGATCTCAGTTACGGGTACCGCCAATACCATCATGGCCGCTGTACTCACAAAGGGCATCACCACCATTTACAATGCCGCTTGCGAACCCTACATTCAACAATTATGTGCTTTACTCATTCGCATGGGGGCCAAGATCAACGGCGTCAAAAGTAATTTACTCGTGATCGAAGGTGTCGAGGCATTAGACGGCGGAGAGCACCACGTTTTGCCCGACATGATAGAAATTGGAAGTTTCATCGCTACAGCAGTCATGACCAAATCTGAAATTACGATTGAGTCTGCAGGCATTGAACACCTAGGAAATATCCTGCCGACCTTCAGGAAGTTTGGTATTACTATCCGTGAGCTTGGAGATGATTTGTACATCCCAGTTCACGATCACTACGAAATTCAAAGCTTTATAGACGGTTCGGTGCTTACGGTTTACGATGCCCCCTGGCCAGGATTTACGCCAGATTTGCTTAGTATTTTGCTCGTATTGGCAACGCAGGCGAGAGGCAGTGTGCTCATACATCAGAAAATGTTTGAGAGCCGACTGTTCTTTGTGGATAAACTAATTGATATGGGTGCTCAAATTATTTTGTGTGATCCCCACCGGGCTACCGTGATTGGTATGGACCGACAAACCAACCTTCGAGCTATATCAATGACCTCACCTGACATCCGCGCCGGGGTCTCCCTGCTTATTGCAGCACTCTCTGCAGAAGGCATCAGCTATATTCACAACATTCATCAAATTGACAGAGGATACGAGCGGATCGACGAACGGCTCAATGCTCTTGGAGCCCAGATCGAAAGAATATAGGCGGATCTTTTCTTCTACTCTGCTCTTTCTGCCGCTCTTCCGTATACCTCTCCGGCCAACACCCAGATAAAAGTCCACAAAAAGGCAGGTAATACAGGCAATGCTGAACCCATCCATTCTACAGACACCCACTGAAAGCTCAAGGCAGCCAAAAGGATCTCACCGCTCAAAAGAGCCCAAAAACTCCAGGCCCAATGGACATGCTTGAGATAAAAGATGCCTATGACAATGGGATACAAAAGGGCACTTCCAGAAAATGTCATGGTCACAATAGAAAAAATACTGGCAGGACGCAGCAAGGCAATGACCATGCCTATCATGGCAACAAGAAAAATGATCCATCGTGCTGCTTTCACCTGGCCGCCATGATTAGCGTCTCTTTTAACAAATTGTAGGTAGAAATCCCTCGTTCCAATACTTGCAATAGCCATGAGAATGCTATCCACAGTGCTAATGAATGCCGCCAACGCACCTGTGAGAATAAGGGCCGAAAACCAATCCGGCGTATACTTACCCAAAAGCATAGGTAGAATGGCATCCGAGGCCTTCCCCTCCAAACCAGCGAAGTCAATATGCCCCAAAACACCAATAATGACAGGCACGATAAAAAGAAAAGGTGGGATAAAAGCATATAAAATGGTGGTCTTTTTAAAAATACGCAGATTCTTTCCCATTAAAAATCGTGTGAAAATCTGCGGGAACATGGGCAGGCAGGCGGACCACAACAAAAGAAAGCTCAGCCATTTCAAGGGGGTGAAAAAATCTCCGCGTCCTCGCACAACAAACAATTCAGGCATGGCCTCTTGAAGAGATAAATTATTTTCCGAAATACCCCCCATGGAATTATCAAGCACCAGTATCGCCGTCAGCATCAAAGTCAGCATAATAAT
The DNA here is from genome assembly GCA_035269065.1 of Saprospiraceae bacterium. Classification (GTDB taxonomy): domain Bacteria; phylum Bacteroidota; class Bacteroidia; order Chitinophagales; family Saprospiraceae; genus DATFJT01. The sequence goes on from DATFJT010000214.1 coordinate 9,613, forward strand.
GCCATTCTTCATATCCATGGCGACAATTCCCCTCATACCACCCACGATGACATAAATCAGAATCAGGAAGGTCATAAGCACCACACCCTGGGCGTAGGATAGAGCTCCACCGGTTATATTTTCCAGAATTAGTCCGGCACCGACAGATTGCACAGCAAGAAATGGCAACATGAATAGAATCATGAAAAGCATAAAAACCACTGACAAGGGCACACTACCACTTTCTCCACGTATCATTTCAACAGGCGTAATGTAAGATTTCTGCTTGCCCAAGCGCCAGGCCTTGTTTCCTATGATATAAAAATTGATGGCAGCAAAGGAAGTTCCGAATGCCATCATTGGATAATAGGCATATCCCACTCTGTAGGCTTCTCCGGCAAAGCCCAGGAAAAAGAAAGCGCTGAAATTGGTCGCAATAAGACTAAAAAAAAGGGCTACTGTCCTCAGGTTTCTATTGGATAAAAAGAAACTTTCCGGGTTGTTTTCAGGCCTTTTGGTAAAAAATAATCCCCAGGCAAAGCTTACCAGGAGATAGCTGATGAGAATGATGTAGGGAATCATAGCTGCTCCTGATTTTCATCTTGCCAAAATTGACTGCAAAAGACCCATATTGAAAAAGCAAATAACAACTCAAAGAGGAAAAAGTAGTACAGCCACTCCGGTAAGCCCAAAATAGACAGAGAAGAGTGATCATTGTTAAAAAGGTAAACCACTGCTAACAAGACAATAAGGATAAACCAGATGGCCCAAAGAATCACATTTCTCATATAAACTGATCAATTGTCTACGCGAATATATCTAAGATTTTTACAGGGCATTCAAAAAAAGCTATTTAGAGTATACCGATTCCAAATAGGAGGACGAAAAGCAAACTAATGAGCGCCATTTCCCGGACCAGTGGATCAAGAGAAATACTATTTTTCAGCAATACTTTGTATATATTAAAAATCATAAGAGGCA
>DATFJT010000215.1:0-2612 GCA_035269065.1 Saprospiraceae bacterium
CCCTTCGAATTGCAGCTGTATAAGTGTACTGTCCGTAATGGTTCCTGTTTTGTCAAATACGATATGATTGAATTCCTGCAGATGCTCTACGGTGGTCGTATTTCTCAAATAGAACCCCTGCTTGGAAAGAATTCGCAAAATATTGCCATAGGTAAAAGGGATGGCTAAAGCCAAGGCACAGGGACAAGCGACAATCAACACTGCGGTGACCACGCGAAAGGCGATGCCGGGATCCACCTGATACCACCAAGTAAAGCTGATGGCTGCTATCCCGAGTACAATCCATGTAAAATACTTACTGATGTGCTCCACCAGGCGGCTCGTGGCTGATGCTTCATTGTGCTCGAAGACCTCTTCCTTCCATAATTGGGTCAGATAAGATTGGTCTACAGATCCCGATAATTCCACGCGGATGGCTCCTTTGGTCTGTTTGCCACCGGCCAGAACCTTTTCACCAGACTTTTTTCGAATAGGATCGGATTCTCCAGTAACAAAACTGTAATCCAGGCTCGCTTCATCGCTCAATAAAACACCATCTGCTGGAATGATTTCTTGGTGTTTAACCATGATTTGCATCCCCTTTTTGAGCTTGTCCAGTGATTCTGCCACCCAGTCTCCCCCTTTCAATACCGATACTGATATAGGGAAGTACGACTTATAATTTCTGTCAAAATGAATAGAGCGATAAGTAATGGCCTGAAACCAGCGACCAATTAATAAAAAGAAGACAAAACCGGCAAAGCTGTCCAGATAACCCTCCCCGGTGCCACTCAAAATTTCATAAATCGACCTGGTGAACAGAGCCAGCATCCCCAACGCAACAGGTACGTCAATATTCAATCGGTTTAGTTGAATACCTCTCCACGCCGAACGCAGGTAATCAGAACCGCTGTATAGCAAAACAGGGAGCGCAAGAAAAATATTCATATACCCAATAAAAAAATGAACGGCTGCCCGTTCAAAGCCCAGGTATTCAGGGAAACTCAACAGCATGATATTGCCAAATGCAAAACCAGAGAGACCCAACTTGTAAAGCAGGGAACGATCAATCGTCTCAGATTTTTTCTCCTCCAAAGTTTGCCAATTCAGTTCTGGCTCATAGCCTATTTTGGCCAACAACTCCACCAATTGCCTCAGGGTGATGTCTTCTTCCAAAAACACTATGGTCGCTTCCTTCTTTTGAAAGTTGACGCGACTTGAACGGATTCCCGGCGCCAGTCGATGCAAGTTCTCTAACAGCCACAAGCAAGAAGAACAATGAATTTGGGGCAGACTGAAAGAGATACGTACCAACCCGGCTTCACTAAATGAGACGAGTTTTTCCTGGATGGAGGGATCGTCTAAGTATTCAAAAGATTTGTTGGTCTTTCCTCTTTGAGAAAGGCCGGGACGATCTTCCAATTGATAATAATGATCCATTCCATTCTCATGTAGAATGGAGTAGACCATCTCACACCCATTACAGCAAAAGTTAAGACCTTGCCATTGAATGTTTTCATCCAGACATACGTCCCCGCAATGGGCACAGCATAATTTTTCTGTAGTCGAAGTCTTAGCCATCAGCCATTGAAAAACCCAAGAAATAAATAGGACACCGAAGCATTAAGAGGCATTGAATACCAAAATAATAAACGGTAAGCTCTTCGCCTGTTTCCGTTTTGGGTATGATGAACAAATTTTTACGAAATTACGGTGATAATTTACCCAGAAGCATGACCTGTATCAAGGAAAAGGATGATGTCTATCACTAGCTAGCGTTCAGGAATCGTTCCATTTGGTTTCTGTTTCACCTTGGTCCTCAGATATTCCTTGAATAGCTTATCTTCAATTTTTAAAATATCTGAATGTATGAATAAGCTGGTCTTTTTTGCCCTGATCGCCTTTGCTTTCCTGTGGGCATGTCAACAAACAGATAAAGCGCCTCAGAAATCATTGAACCCGAATGGAGATTCTGAATTGGCATTATTGATGCGCACCATGTACGAGGAGACGATGGAAATGAAGAAAGCACTGAAAGAAGGGGAGAAATACGACCACAGCTTCGAAACGGAGGCGATTTTTACGGCAACACCCACGGAAGAGGGTAAAAATGCATCGACCACATATAAGGCTTTCGCCCAAAATTACCAGCACGTCATGGAGCAATACGCCGAAGCCTCAGGCAAGGACCTGAAAGGTAGCTACGAGCAAATTGTCGGAAACTGTCAATCCTGTCATCAAGCCATTTGTCCGGGTCCCCTGAGACGGATTAAGCATCTGGAGTTGTAAACAAGCCTTCGGAACACTCTTATTAAAAAGGTGTATTGACTGTTTAAATTAACTCCCAGGTGCTAATTCCCCTTTTACGAATTGTCGATTATTGAATTTTCACTATTTTCACGGTCTACTTGGCAAAAACAGAATTTTCTATCAAAAGGTACCGTAAAATGAAACATACCAAAGCTTTTTATTGTGCACGTCTATTTTGCTTGATCTTTCTTACTATCCATATTTTGAAGCCAATCATAGCACAACAAACTGTTGTTATGGGCGATTTTGAGAACCAGGAGTTAGCACTTTATGAATTAAACGGAGATAAATTAGCAGTTCTGGATGTTATAAATTCACCCCGA
>DATFJT010000216.1:0-3861 GCA_035269065.1 Saprospiraceae bacterium
GTAATGGACTATACGACCTGGATTTTCCTCAGACACAGGGTGAATTCTCAGGAGAACTTACGCTCAATGATGATAGTAGTGTGACCGTGAAATTTGGCAACGAAGTGTTGTTATTGAATGGAATAGAGTGTCAGGAATTTGAAGTGGTATTCACAAAATAAATGACGCCATAGAGGCATAAAAAAAGAGGCGATGATCGCCTCTTTTTTGTTTTAACTGGCGAGTAATCAGTATTTCTCCCTGGATGAGAAAAAGAAGTTACCCTCAATCTCTGCATTCTCGTCAGAATCAGCACCATGCACGGCATTTTCGCCTATGCTATTGGCATATTTTGCGCGAATAGTCCCTGGCTCTGCCTCAGCAGGATTGGTTGCTCCTATCAGTTTTCTGTAATCCTCTACGGCATTGTCTTTTTCTAAAATGGCCGCTACAATGGGGCCTGAAGACATGAATTCGGTCAATTCCCCGAAAAACGGGCGTTCCCGGTGCACATCATAAAAACGCCCTGCCTCCTCCAATGAGAGTTTCGTATATTTCATAGATACGATTTTGAAGCCGGCGCCTTGTATTTGCTGTAAAATGTTGCCGATGTTGCCTGCTCGCACAGCATCGGGCTTGATCATGGTGAATGTTTTGTTTCCTGCCATTGTACTTATTTAAGGGTACGAAAATGCTGCAAAATTAGGAGCTTTCTCAATAACTCACCAATTAAACAAGCATATTTTGGTTTCATAGGTATTTTTCCCAATTTTGCTCCATGCAAGACGCCCTTAAAAAATTGGAAGCCCTACTCGAGAATCGACAGAACATTGTTGTACTTTCTCACCGCAATCCTGACGGAGATGCCATAGGCTCTTCACTTGCTGTATTTCAGCTTTTGAAAGAGGAGCATAATGTTACAGCTATTGTGCCAAGCGAGTACCCGTCTTTTTTCGACTGGATGCACGGCCTGGAGCATCTGCTTGTCTATGATTTACAACAAGAAGCCTGTAAGGAGAAAATCGCCGAAGCCAGTCTGATCATTTTTCTCGATTTTAACGCGCTTGATCGAATTGACCCAATCGGTTCCTTGATTGAAAAGAATACATCAGCCAACCGCGTCATGATTGATCATCATTTGCATCCACAGCCCATAGCAGACCCCATATTTTCTGAAATAGCTTCCAGCTCTACATGTGAGTTGGTCTATAAAGTTTTTTCGGCACTTGAAATCAGCTTCAATAAGAACATTGCGGAGGCCCTTTATTTGGGTATCCTTACTGATACGGGTGGACTTACCTATGGCACGCGCCCGGAGACTTTTGAAACCGTCGCTGCACTCAATCGCCTTGGGGTGGATAATTTTAGAATGCAGGATTTGATATTCAATCAGATGTCTGAGAAACAATTACGTATTCTTGGCATGAGTTTATACAAGCGTATGGAAATTCTTACTGACTACCATACCGGCATCATTGCATTAACCAAAGGGGATTATGAGAAATTTGACATTCAAAGGGGCGATACGGAAGGTATCGTCAATTACTTGTTGAGGATCAATAATCTCAAGTTTGCCGTTTTCGCAAGAGAACAGCCCACGGGAATCACCAAAATATCTTTTAGAAGCAGGGGTAGCTTCGCAGTCAATGAATTGGCCTCGAAACATTTCAACGGAGGCGGACATAAAAATGCTTCTGGTGGTTATTCGTACTATCCGCTCAAATCTGTCGTTAAGAAAATCAAGTCTATTTTACCGGAGTATAAAGACTCCCTCTTAAATGCAAAAATATATGAAGAATAGCTTTTTTCTGATTCTAGTAATGACCTTATTATTATCAGCATGCCAGTCCAATAACAGCTCAAATCAGGGCGATACATCAGCAAATGCCGCCGGGCCGAACCCTGCGGAGGTAGCTGAACACGAATTGGAGATCATTGGAAACGGTGAAGGAAGGCATCCGAACATCGGTGACGAAGTGACTTTTGTGCAGAAGGTGTTTCAAAATGACGAGCAACTTGGAAATCCTGTGAATCGCAATTTTGCTCAGGTAGCCGTATTGCCACACGACTCCACCTTGATGCGCCCCATTAATCCCTCTTACGCGGCCATGTTTAAAATGGGAGTAGGGGATAGTGCCTTCATCAAACAACCCGCTTCTGGTTTGGATAGTCTGCCACCTGGCGTAAAAATGGAGGATGTATTCACTTATGAGATCAATTTGCTCAGGGTGCGCACCCAGGAAGAGGTGGAGTCAGATGCTGAAGCATTGATGGGGAAACGTGAGAGCATCGAAAATCAGACGCAAACATTTATTTCGGATTTTACGGCCGGCAGATTGGATCAAAAATTACAGGAAACTGAAAACGGGATTAAATACCTCATGCATGAGAAGGGAGAGGGCAAATTACCCGTCCCGGGGCAGCCAGTATTTATATCCTACATGGGATACACCATGGATGGAAAGTCCTTCGACGATACTTTTCAGCTTGGTGAAACAGTAAACTTTCCCCTCGGGGAAGGAAAAATGGTACCTGGGTTTGAAGAAATAATCCAGCACTTACCTAAGGGTAGTGAAGCCACAGTCGTGATACCATCGGCACAGGCCTATGGTTCTACCGGTAAGGGTAACTTCATACCGCCGGATGCAGACCTGGTATTTTATATCGAAGTATTAAACATTTAAAAGTATGACAAGCGATCAGCTTAAATCCCTAAAGGAGCGACTCGACGCTCTGAGGGAATATCTTTGAGATAGAGAGAAAACGTGTAGACCTCGAAGAAAACAACCAACTTACTTTAGATCCAAATTTTTGGAATGATTCTGGGCGGGCTGAGGGAATTGTAAAAAAAATCAAGCAGCTCAAAAATTGGATTTCCAATTTTGAGCAAGTTGAAAGTAAGATCGAAGACCTGGAAGTACTTTATGATTTTCTCAAAATGGAGGAGGCTTCAGAGGAAGAAGTGGAGGAAGCCTATCAAAGTGCATTGGAAGCTGTAGATCATCTTGAGTTCATTTCCACCCTGAATAAGAAAGAAGATAGTTTGAGCGCGCTTTTGGAAATCAATGCCGGCGCAGGAGGCACCGAGGCTTGCGACTGGGCGGAAATGCTCAGCCGTATGTACATCATGTGGGGAGAAAAGCAGGGATTCAAGGTGCGTGAGCTCACGCGAGTAGATGGAGATGTAGCCGGGGTGAAGAGTATTTCCCTCGAAATAGATGGAGATTATGCTTTTGGGCTACTCAAAGGTGAGAACGGAGTACATCGCCTGGTGCGGGTGAGTCCATACAATTCACAGGGAAAGCGCATGACCTCTTTTGCTTCTGTTTTTGTGCATCCGTCAGTAGATGACAGCATTGAGGTGGAGATTAACCCGGCAGATATTGAATGGGATACCTTCCGAGCGAGTGGAGCAGGTGGACAGCATGTTAATAAAACTGAATCTGCAGTACGCGTTACCCACGGTCCCTCCGGTATTGCCGTAGAATGCCAGGAGGAACGCTCTCAGCACATGAACAGGGAAAAAGCCTTGCAAATGCTAAAGTCCAGATTGTACAACCTGGAATTACAAAGGCAATTGGAAGAGAAGGACAAGCTTGAAGCAGATAAAATGAAGAATGAATGGGGCTCTCAAATTCGATCTTATGTTCTGGATGATCGGAGAGTGAAAGACCACCGGACCAATTACGAGACCCGCAATCCAGATGCTGTGCTAGACGGAGACCTGGAAGATTTTCACAAAGCTTATCTCATGTCTGGTTCAGTCAAGTGAGAAAGACGAACAAAGGCCTCATAAATAAACAGCTCCTCTTGTTATTGAGGTTCTGTTTCTCAACAGTATTGCTTTCACGTGCATATCAGGCATGGTTTTTTGACATTCCA
>DATFJT010000217.1:0-3651 GCA_035269065.1 Saprospiraceae bacterium
CACAGCTACTTTAAATCCCTCCTCACAAATCATCTGGCCGAAGGCTTCTATGAAGCTGCTTTTACCAACGCCTGGCGAGCCGGTTATACCTATTCTACGTGCTTTTTGAATTTGTTGTCCGTAAATCCATTCAAGTAGTTGGCCTCTGTCTTTTTCATATTTCGTACTGTCGCTTTCGAGTAAACTGAGCGCACGTGCAACAGCATTCAGTTCTTCACTGGCAAGCCTTTCAAAGAAATCTTTGGGTAGCTCAAGGAACGTGCGCTTTTTGGACTGAAGTATATCTTTATTGAGGTGTTGTTTCATATCACTGGTATCTGGACTGAAAACTTTGCCAGTAATGAGCAGCCAGGGAGTCGGTGGCTTTTTCGATCCAATAACTGCCTGCGAGGGGATCACGCACTTTATTTAAATGGCTTTCCATTTTTAGGATTTGGATCAAATTGATGGCCATTCGGTTTTGTAATTCCTGTTTTTCTTCGAATAAGACATCAAGGCTGATACGGTCAGCTCCGGCAATCATGGCAGACATGGCCATTGTAGAGTTGGCAACCATTTGAGTGTAAGGGTCCTCGGAGAGCGGGTTGATGGCATTGGTCGTACTGAGGCAGAAATCTGTCTTTTTCAGCCTCGTTGCGGCCTTATAGTTTTCAAAAATGCGGCGCATGGCGCGGAGAACAGCAATTTCTGTCAGGTATTGAGTGCCCGTCCGACAATGATAGTGAAAGCTATCTTCTTTTCTACTTTGATCAAAGGCATAAAGCCGGTCAATAAAGGATTCCAGTCGGACATTAATATCTGTGGAATCTAAAGGTGCCCAGTGCAGGACACAGGATGCTCCGTTGCTTCGCAAGAATTGAACCAATTTATCTTCTTCACTATATCCAAACAGGTGCCATTCCAGCATATCGGGATGTACATTCTTGAAGATGATTTCAACGTCAGCTTGCTCCTTTGAAGTTTTGACAATACCCGGTGCCTGAACGCCATGTTTTAATGCCTGCAGCATCTGTTTATTGCTCTGATTAAGGGCTGAATCCTTGAAATTGATTCCTGGAAGAGCCTGTGCATGGTGATGCCCGGTAAGGGGAGTCCACTCTTGTTGACTTACTTCTTCTGAATGGTAGGCAGGAGGGACCTGCAGCTTTTCAGTAAGAGACACAAATTGTTCGTCCCAGGATCGGCCTTTGAGCTCTTTTTTTATGCTTTCAATCCATTGTTCTCTAGATATTGAAGGGAAATCCCAAATAGCAGTCATAGGTTTTAGTTGTAAAAAAGCAATTAATAATAAAAATATTTAGGCAGAACAACGCAAAATAAAATATTGCAGTCGAAAAAAAATCGCTTCTACGCAGTAAGTAAATTGGTATTACCTACAAAAAACCATCAAAAAGTCTGCAATAAAAATTCACTTTGTTTGCATAAGTACATTAAAATTTGTATTTTCCGACTCTAATTAGAAAGAATTGTTCTTTTCGGCCGATTATCCGGCACTTTTCTAAGTTATAAAATCATACGCATATGGACTACAACTTTCAACCACAGAAGATCAAAATATTGGGCCGCAATAAACACAAGATCAGAGTTCAGTTTTTGGGTAGACCAATGAGAAATGGTGGTGAAGTTGCTATGAGTAAGCGATTTGTAAAGAAAAGACTGGATTTAGGTTTATTTGAATTGGAGGATTCTCAAATGAGTAGTGAACTAATATGAGTTTTTGGAGCCGATTAAAAAATTTATTCGGAGTAACCTCAGACAACAATCAAAGAGATCCGAGAAAAAGGTACGGCGTAGTCAATTATTACAATAGAAAGAAAGGCTACGGATTCATTCAGAGCGACGATATGGAAGATCGTGTATTTATGCATATTTCGAATGCAGAAGACAAGGTCAAAGTGGGCTCTGCGGTATCTTTTTTTCTGAACAAAAACAGGAAGGGCTTTTTTGCTGAAGAAATTCGCCTGGTGAAATAATCACCAGCTTTGAGCAGGCTGAAGATGACTTATTTTAAGTGATGTTATTGGTCTTCATCTTGTTCATCTCCTTCTTCGTTGAGTATACTGAGGTGTGTGATGATGCGTGAGAATTTTTTCTCTAATGTTCTGAGCAGCATCCACAATCTGAAATTGAACCATAACGAGAGGACCAACCCTCCGAATAGGACTGCATTGATATCATTTTCGATACCCAGTAAGTTGGCCAGGCGGTTGGAAAATCCTCCGGGATTGATGGCGGCCATTAACAAAACCAGGAGTACCAGACTGGATACCATAAGCTCCGGCAGCCTGAAGCTTCCCTGTCTAAATTTACGTACAATGATGACTTGCAATACAATCGCAGTCAACAGGGTGATGATTTGATATACTCTTAAATCCATGAGGTCAAATGTTTTCTAAAAATTGCCAGGCTGTTTTAAGGCCATTTAGGATATTTCTCTGGCCCTTACTTTGAGAATAATCGGTATACAAAACACTGATCGGATATTCCTCTATAGAGAGGCCTTTAAGCTCACCGTGCCAAATCATTTCGCTGCAATAGCCAAAGCCTGTAGATCTCAAATCCAATTTCTGAATGGCTTTTTTGTTCAACAGTCGGTAGCCGCTTTGTGTGTCCCCGTAATTTTTCTCACAGAAAATATTCGTCATGACATTGGCCAGGCGGTTGTATATTTTTCGGAATTTTGGCACCTCATTATCGTAATCCATAGAAAAACGATTACCGATGACGATGTCAGCATTGGTCTGTTGCATATGCCTGAATAAATCGTCTATGTGCTCAATGCTGTGTTGGCCATCAGCATCCATCAACAAAAGATATGGCCATTGCTCTTTTTTTGCGAGCAACAGCAGCGTTTGGATTCCAGCTCCAGCGCCTCCGTTAACAGCGTGTTTCAATACTCTTGCCCCGGCCATAAGAGCTTTATCAGATGTTTCATCCTTACTGCCGTCATCAATCACCACGATGCGATCACAACCACTTTTGCGAATAGATTGTACCACATCCGCAATGGTCTGAGCCTCATTGAAGGCGGAAATCCCAACAGTAATGTTTTTTGCATTCATGAATCAGTTGGTTCTTAGCCTAAATAAGGCGAGTTGCCCGTATTTAACAGTCGACCCACTTATTCCCGGAACTGTCTCACCCCTTGTATTTCTCACTTCGTTGTCTGTCAGGACCAATTCAACTAATTCAGACTGACCTAGTATCTGCACGAAGTTGTCATATTTTTTTCTGAAGGTCTGTTCAGGCGTGCGGTCATAATTGATGTCAGATGGATTGAAGACAATATAGTCAAAACCGTTATCGATAAGGACTTTAAGAAAATATTCAGGATCTTCCTCCTCCGCCCGACGGATAGCTGAAAACTCCTCTAACTGGTTGTCCTGATGCACCCTTTTGTGATTGTCCTTTATAAAATAGGTAAAAAGAGTACCAGCCATATATATTTCTGTATTTGATTGGGCGTTGAGTATTTGCGCAGCCTGGTAATAAGTTGAGTTGGTATTTTTGAGAATGTCGTCAGCATTGTTAAAGGCACCTGCAGAATAAAGCAGGGGACTATTCAGCACCAATTCGGGATCCGATGCCGGCTTGTTGCTGATAGAAGCTCCAGAAAATCGGTAAAGTAACAAAGCGATAAAGGTGACACCC
>DATFJT010000218.1:0-2338 GCA_035269065.1 Saprospiraceae bacterium
ATATTGCAGGTATAAAAGCGAATTGTACTGCAGCTTAAAAAAGCAAAGCCATGCATCTTGCGATACACAGCTCTACAGTTATTTCTAATGAATATCTAACTTAAAGGCTACTCGACTTTAGGACTTTGACATCCTTTTTAGCCTCCTCTGTGAGATTGGTAGAAGCATCTGCACTCTTTTTGGACATACCACATTTTTTTGCACATTTTTTAGAGCAAGATTTAGACTTTTTACCATTTGTGGATTCATTTTTCAAGGATCCTTCCTGACTTCCTCCCTCTGACATACTGACGAATTTTGCCTCTGCTTCATTCCACTCAACAGGCTGTTTACTCACTTTACCGGTCATGGGACAGGTAGATGTCTTGTGATAAGAAACCGTACCCGAGTGTGCGCATACTGACTTTTCAATGTTGTCATCTGCTGCAGCGGCCTTGTCGGCAGTCATTGTTGCTGTTTCGAGATTAGCATGGTCATCTTGTTGTGCATTCAATTGAAATAAGGCAAAAGCAGAAAACAAGACACTTAGGATGATGTATTTTTTCATGATCATTTGTTTTGATTAATTTAACGTTGCAATAATAAGAATTTGCATGTTATGAAGTGTGAATTTATTCGGCCTTATCATAATTTTAACCTTTTTACTATGCATCCCATCAGAATTCCGACACTTACACCTATGATAACAAGACTATTCCTGATTCATCGAGCAGCTTTAATAATCATTGCTTTGAGTGCTTTTGTGATATCAAAAGCGCAGAAATTACCAGAGAAAAATGTAGATGCTGCTGCTTTCAATTTCCCACACCTGGAAAAAAGCACTGTTTCCCCTGATTTAAGTTCAAACCACAGTTTTCACCCTCGTTCTATTTCTTTGCCAGATCGAGTTATTCCAGAGCAGTATTATCATACTCGAAGGCTTGCATTCAATGGCTTTCCCAGTGAATTGAAACTTTTTTACCCATACCATAAAGGCCATGAAGAAAAAGCAGCACAAGAGCTTACAGAAAAGATACAAACTGATTTTGGTCACGGGAATACTGAACTTTTCACTTGGAGGGTCGAAAAAGTCGTTGAGGATGAGCTTAATGCCAGGCATTTGTTCCTGAGAGAGTATTATGCTGAGATTCCTATTTATAATAACGAAGCGGTTCTGCACGGTAAGGATCAGCATTTCTATCACTTCAATGCGCAATGGGAGCGGGTTGGAGATAATGTAGGATCTGAACCACGTCTTTCAGAACAGCAGGCATTTCAAAAAATCAAACAATGGTTTCTCAAAGAAGAAGCGGTATCCTTTCAGAGAACTAAATGGGTCCCTGAAGAGGCCAATGAGGGTCAATTGTGGATTTATGTGATGGGAGATAAGGCGCATTTGGTTTGGAAATTCAGTTACATGCCTGATCCCATGCATAGATGGGAGGTTTTCCTGGACGCTGTCGACGGCCGCATGGTGGATTATTATCAGAATTTGTGTAGTGCTCATCGACACCTTGCTTGTGAGGTGCATGTATCAGAAGAAGAGCTTACTCCTCCCAGTATCACCTCAGGTGTGGATCTCAATGGAATCAATAGAGACCTAAATACTTTCCAAATAAGCGGAGTCCATTATATGATAGACGCCTCGAAAAATATGTTCAATGCCCAGGCATCGTCCCTGCCGAATGACCCGACCGGCGCTATATGGACCATTGATGCAAATGGTGGATTTCCCGGCAATGGGAATTGGTCTCCACAGCAATTCGCAAGCAATTCCCGCACTTGGAATAATCCGAGCGCGGTTTCAGCCCATTTCAATGCGGGGCGGGCTTATGATTATTTCGAACAAGTTTTCGGGCGCAATTCCATCAATGGGCGAGGAGGCAATGTGCTTTCTTTTGTCGACGTGAGAAATGAGAATGGTTCCGAAATGGACAATGCTTTTTGGAATGGGGTTGCGATATTTTATGGCAATGGCAATTTTGCTTTTAGAAAGCCTTTGGCCAGCGCCTTAGACGTGGCCGGACACGAAATGAGTCATGGTGTTATTCAAAATACAACCAACCTGGAGTACCGGAACGAGTCGGGTGCGCTGAATGAATCTTTTGCGGATGTTTTTGGGGTAATGATCGACAGGGATGATTGGCTATTGGGTGAAGAAGTCGTCAATCCTTCTGTTTTCCGCGGTGGCGCTCTCAGGAGTATGGAAGACCCGCACAACGGTGGAACAAGTCTAAATGATCCGGGCTATCAACCGCGTCATTACGACGAAAGATTCACTGGCTCCGACGACAACGGTGGGGTACACATCAATAGTGGCATTCCCAATTTTGCCTTTTTCAAAATTGCCACTGATCTC
>DATFJT010000219.1:0-5732 GCA_035269065.1 Saprospiraceae bacterium
AAAGCGGGGTCCCAGTAGTAAAGGGATTGACCATAAAATCGTAATAAAAAGAGGGATTGAATAATCTCCAGCTAGGAATAAAGCGCCAATAATAGTTGCTCTGATTAATTCCAGAGTGTATGAGCAAAACCACCTTGCGCAATTCTATCAAATCACTTGCTCTCAAAAAACCATCAAGATTTACATCTCCACCCATTTCCTTATGGGAACCGATATCTATGTTTCCTAGAATATGTCCGCGCAGAAGAACCATATCCAGGGTAGAAATACCTACATCGAAATCCTCTTTCTTGGCACTTCCCTGCATCACAATAGGAACACCTCCTTGTAAGGTTCCATCCTTAGGTTCAGCATGTTTAAGATTGAAGTCACCTAGATTCCAATTTGAAATCAATGAGACAGATCCGTTCCACCCTGAGGTACTTGACCATTGATAATCTACTGCAGCTCCCTGAACGTGCTTTCCCCAACTGGGATAATAATTGCTGGAGTTTCCGTTAAATTTCAACACCGGTGGACCTACGTGAGCTCCGATATCCCAATTATTCGCATCTTCATTCTGCGCATAAAGGCCAGAAATGTTAAAAATCAGTAAGTAAGTAAGTAAGTAAGTGGCTTTAAATAGCAATAAATCATAATATATGTTTTGGTTGTGAAATCACATTTGTTGGAGCCTTTGAATTTAGGCTTAAAATAAAAAAAAATCTATTATTGAGCAATTTTATTTTCAACCCAATAGCTTAAGGGTGACCATGACTTATGGTTACCTTGAATTTTAATAAGTCTGTACGAAAAATCCAATAATCTCGTCAATTTCTGCCTGAGTCGGCAGTAACCCTTAGTTTTAGGAAGGCACTTTAAAATACAGTTGCACTACCCCATCACCCCTTTAAGAAAAGGAACAAAGCGAAATTGCCCGAAGGTCTCCTTCTTATATTCATTCAGACCGGTGCGGGTAATCCTGTACATGGTCTGTACTTTTTCACCCACGGGGATGATGGCAATTCCGTTGAGATTCAGTTGGCCAAGTAGTTTTTCAGGGAATTCACTACAGCCTGCCGTAAAAATAATCCGGTCAAAGGGCGCCAATTCCGGCAATCCGAGGTTGCCATCCTGGTAGAAGCAGTACACCTGGTCATAACCCAGATCAGCCAATAAATCTTTGGCTTTAAGGTACAGCTCTTCCTGTCTTTCTACCGTGAATACACGGGCACCTATTTCAGCAAGAATAGCCGCCTGAAAGCCCGATCCTGTGCCTATCTCCAGCACCTTGTCATTCTTTTTTACCTGTAATAACTCCGTTTGGAAGGCCACTGTGTAAGGTTGAGAAATGGTTTGACCCTTACCAATCGGAAAAGCCTTGTTCTCATAGGCCGCATCAGCAAACGCTGAATCCATAAAATAATGCCTGGGAACATGCTCAAACGCCTTCAAAATACGTTCATCCCTAATGCCCTCTTCCCTGAGGGTCTTTATCAATCGCTTCCGCAATCCTTTTAACCTGTAATTGTCTTTCATTGATACAATTTTTTCTCCTGACTTCCCGGATTACAGCAGTTCTATCTCAATTCTGAAGCTTCTGATAATCTAAAACCAGCCACCTTGTAAATTCAAAATTAAGATTTTAGTAAAAATGTACTTTGGTTTCACACGAAGAAATAATAAGTTTTAATTTTAGGCCCTGCACGAAACTGAAAAAATGACTGAAATTAAGTTTGGAACTGACGGATGGCGAGCCATCATAGCGAAAGATTATACCGTAGCAAATCTAAGGCGAATCGCTAAAGCTACTGCCTTATGGATGAAACAAAACGACCAATCAAGGGCTGTGATTGGCTATGACTGTCGCTTTGGAGGGCTCATGTTTACTCAGGAGGCTGCACGTGTACTCGCTTCAGAGGGTATCACCTGTCTCATGGGAGATGACATTGCCACAACGCCGATGGTTTCACTCGGGGTGGTCCATAAAAACGCTCATTTAGGCGTGGTCATCACAGCGAGTCACAATCCACCCAGTTACAACGGCTACAAACTCAAATCGATTCATGGTGGCCCAATGGTGCCCGCGCAAATTTCTGAAGTCGAGGCGCTTATTCCAGATGAGACCAGCGAGCCAGCAAGAAGTTTTGAAGACTATCAAAAGGAGGGGCTTATACAAATGCTATCGCTCGAAGACCTCTACGTAGACCATATCCATAAAAACTTTGATTTTGAAGCTATACAGCAATCCGATATCAATCTTGTTTACGATTCCATGT
This sequence comes from Saprospiraceae bacterium, assembly GCA_035269065.1. Lineage (GTDB taxonomy): Bacteria > Bacteroidota > Bacteroidia > Chitinophagales > Saprospiraceae > DATFJT01. The sequence continues at coordinate 2,259 of DATFJT010000219.1, forward strand.
ACGGGGCCGGACAACAGGTAATGAAACGTCTTTTCCCTAATGCCTTACATCTCCATAGTGACAGAAATCCCGGGTTCCATGGCCGGGCTCCAGAACCCATTCATCGCAACCTTTCTGAGCTCTCAGAATTGCTGGCAGAAAATGCTGATTACAACTTTGGCCTGGCCAATGACGGAGATGCCGATCGCATTGGGCTTTACGATGAGAATGGTCACTTTGTAGATTCGCATCATATTCTCTTGCTTCTTTTGTATTACCTGTATGAATACAAGAAAGAAACCGGCGATGTCGTCATCACATTCTCGGTGACAGAAAAGATGAAAAAGCTAGCCAAAATTTACGGCCTGGATGTAGAGGTCACTAAAATTGGTTTCAAGTACATTGCAGAAATCATGACGGAAAGAAAAGTCCTGGTTGGAGGAGAAGAAAGCGGCGGACTGGCTGTCGCAGGACACATCCCTGAGAGAGATGGTATTTGGGTCGGGTTGATCATCATGGAATTTATGGCCAAAACAGGCAAGTCCCTTAAGGATCTAATCGCAGAAGTTTATCAAAAAGTAGGGGCATTTTCTTTTGACAGAGACGACCTGCATATTGCAGAAGCCAAAAAATGGAAAATCATAGAACACTGTAAAACCAACCCATTCAGTAAAATTGGAGACTACCGTGTACTTAAGGTAGAGGATACAGACGGCTACAAGTTCCTTTTAGACAATGATGCATGGGTCATGATTCGTCCAAGTGGCACAGAACCTGTACTGCGGGTATATGCCCAGGCTTCTTCTGCTGAAGAGGTGAGAAAAGTCCTGGACAGCGCGCACAAAACCATTAATGCCGCTGTATAAATATTTCATTGTTTAGAAAAACCTGAAAAGATGAACTACAGAATAGAAAAAGACAGTATCGGGGAAGTAGAGGTGCCTGCTGATAAATATTGGGGTGCACAAACTCAACGCTCTCTCGAAAATTTCAAAATTGGTGGGCAAAAAATACCTATTGAAGTCATTCGCGGATATGGCATTCTCAAAAAAGCCGCTGCCTTAACCAATAGTGAATTGGGGGTACTAAAAGAGGACAAAGCCAAATTGATCGCAAAAGTATGCGATGAAATTATTGCCGGAGGGCTTGACGATCAATTCCCGCTTGTCGTATGGCAGACTGGCTCTGGAACCCAAAGCAATATGAATGTCAACGAAGTGGTGGCCAATCGGGGACACGTTAAAAGCGGGGGGAAATTGACAGATGAGAAAAAAATTCTACATCCCAATGACGATGTCAATAAATCACAGAGCTCCAATGATACTTTTCCGACTGCCATGCACATTGCCGCCTATAGCTTGACGGTCAGGCACACCTTGCCCGCACTCAAGAGGCTGAAGAGCGAATTTGAAAATAAACGCCTCGCCTTTGATGACATCGTAAAAATTGGTCGCACCCACTTCATGGATGCCACTCCGGTGACAGTAGGGCAAGAACTTTCAGCTTATATTTCTCAATTGGATCACGGCATTCGATGCATCACCAATTCTTTAAATCACCTGGAGGAATTGGCTCTAGGAGGTACAGCTGTGGGTACAGGCCTCAATACACCGGCCGGATATGCGGAGCTTGTCGCAAGTAACATTTCAAAATTGACGGGCTACCCTTTTCGAACGGCAGAGAATAAATTTGAAGCCCTATCCGCCCATGATGCCATTGTAGAAGCCCATGGCGCTCTCAAAACAGTAGCCTGCAGCCTCATGAAAATTGGTAATGACATTCGTATGCTGGCCTCAGGTCCCAGATGTGGTATTGGCGAATATACCATCCCGGCCAACGAACCGGGAAGTAGTATCATGCCTGGCAAAGTCAATCCCACACAGGCCGAAGCATTGACTATGGCTATGGCACAAGTATGTGGGAACGACGTCGCGATCAACATCGGAGGCATGACCGGGCACTTTCAGCTGAATGTATTCAAGCCCATGATGATCTACAACTACCTCATGTCCGCACGATTGATTGGGGATGCCTGTATCAGCTTTGCTGAAAACTGTATCTCCGGGCTACAACCCAACAGGGAGAATATCCAGCAAAAATTGGAGGACTCTCTGATGTTGGTCACAGCTTTGAATACCAAAATTGGTTATGACAACGCAGCGAAAATTGCCAAAAAAGCCTACGCAGAAAATACGACCCTCAAGCAAGCAGCAGTTGAATTGGAGCTGCTCACTAAGGAGCAATACGACGAATGGGTTAAGCCAGAGGAAATGACACACGGCATGACAAAATAGATACGATAACCTGGCTGCAGAATTGATTTATTTATCGTACCTTTGCAGCCACTTTAAAAGTTCTTTTTGAGATGGATTCATTGAAACACTTCGTGATGCCTCTATTGGGCCTCTATCAAGGTGTACATCACTACAGCTTTGATCTGGATAAAAGTTTCTTTGCACACTTTGAACAGTCTCCGGTTGAAAATGCCGATTTAAAGATAGATTTGATTTTGGATAAGCAATCCGATTTCATTTCACTGGACTTCAATTTGCAGGGAACTATAGAAACCAATTGTGATCGTTGTTTGGCAGATATTCACCTTCCAGTAGAGAACCAATACCTGGTCTTATTAAAGCCAGGAGTTGAAAATGCAGAAGAGGAAATAGAAGAGGATGTCGTCTATATAGATCCGGATACGGAAAAATACGACATCTCTCCCATTGTATACGAAGTGGCCTGCTTGTCTATTCCATTGACCAAAATCTATGATTGTGCGTCAGAGGATCCCAAGCCATGCAATGAGGCCGTATTGAATCGCTTAGAAGAGAATAGCCCTGAAACTGATTCTGATGAAACAGCTTTGGGTGAAGCACTGAAGAATATTAAGATTAAATAAGAAAAACTATTTGCCATGGCGCATCCGAAGAGTAGAACGTCGAAGCAACGTAAGAGAAAGAGAAGAACGCATTACAAAGCTAGCCTCAATCAATTGGCCACTTGTCCCACCACTGGAGAGGTGCATCAATACCATCGCAGCTACTGGTTGGATGGAAAAATGTACTATCGAGGAAAAGTTGTGATCGACCAAATCGAAGAAGATTTGGATTAAGTTCCCCGTATCAAGGGAAATGGGGTATAACAGCTTCAGTTCTGGATTACCCCATTGATGCTAAGAATAGAAAGTAAGAAGCTCTTCCATTGGGAAGGGCTTTCCTATCTTTAGGTACATGGAACATCAAGAAGACCAACTCCATCAACAGAACGGCTTGCTCAAATCCTTTGAAGGCTACCTAGGCGAATTCGTCTATGGAGGCATCGATGGTTGTGTCACCACATTTGCGGTTGTAGCAGGGGCTGTTGGTGCCAGCCTGGAATCCTCCGTGATTATCATCCTGGGATTTGCCAATCTTCTGGCTGACGGCTTTGCCATGTCTGTAGGTGCATTTCTCTCCGCCAAGTCCCAGAAAGAAAATTTCTACAAACACAAAAACATAG
>DATFJT010000220.1:0-2346 GCA_035269065.1 Saprospiraceae bacterium
ACGATATTATGCGTCCAAAATGGAGAATTCCTAAAGTAATGCGTCAGCGATACCATAGTCCATATGATACACTTGAAGAATACCTGGCTGGTACAAATCGCTCCCCGAATATAATAATGATAGCGGATGACCATTTAGCTGATGAAGAGATTAAGCAGATACATATCAATGGAGACTGTTTTTTTTCACTATGCAGAACTGAGGGGTGGGGAATGGGGGCATTCGAAGCGGCGTTTTTTGGCAAACCAATTCTTATGACTGGTTTTGGTGGTCAAACTGATTTTTTGCCTGCTGATAAAGCATGGCTGGTCGACTATACATTAGTTCCGGTTCATGATAATCAGGCACCTCAGTCCTACAGTTCAAACCAGGAGTGGGCGGAGCCGGATCTGGAAGATGCCACCCGTAAAATGAGATATATTTATGATAACAGAATTGAAGCCGGGGAAAGAGGAGAGAAGCTGAAAAAATATGTTGAGAAAGAGTTCAACAAAGAGAAGACGTTAAACAAATTGTTGAAGTTTATTGAGACGCTTCATTCAAAACACGGATAACCTGCTGAACAAAGTTCTGTTTGCTGAATTTCCTGCTCTGAAATAATCCTTTTTCTGATAACGTTTTTCTTAATTCACCATCATCTACTATCTGCTTTAGTCCGTTAAGCATGCTCTCACTGCTTTCCGGGTCAATATAAAGGGCCGCTTCACCCGCAACTTCGGGTATTGAAGAGCGATGGGTAGTAATCACCGGGCACCCGTTAGCCATCGCTTCGAGAACAGGGAGGCCAAACCCCTCATAAAGTGAAGGGTAAACGAGGCAGATAGCGTGCCTGTACAAATAGTTTAATTGCGAGTCGGTTACATTTTCGAAGGCTGTAAAATGCTGATAGATATCCATCTTTTTTAGAAAAAATTCTTCGTGCTCTGTCAGCCTGCCGGTTACCAGGATCTTTAAATTTCCATTCGTTTTTAAAAAAGAAGCTACTGAATGAACCCACCCGAGAAAATTTTTTCTGCCGTTTCTGTTTCCAACAAATAACACGTATCGCTCGGGAAGGTGCTCTACAGAATCAGCCTCATCAGGTAGAAAGTGAGTATGGTGAATCGTGTTAATCTTTTCCGGTTCAACTAAAAATCTGTTCTTGAGATCATTTGTTGTGTGATTAGAAATTGAAATAACCCGCTTAGCTTTATGAGCAAGGTAACCCATTTGCAGTGAGTACTGATTATTTGGATCCATAAACAGATTTTTGCCATTTACACCAACCATCGTGTCGTGAATGGTCATCACAAATGGTTTCTTTCCAATATGATTTAAAAAATCGGTTTCATTTTGATCAGATGTAATAAAAATAACATCATAATCCTGTTTGGACACCGCTCTGTAAAAAACTTTTCCCGTCAGTTTTTTAATTGCGAGGCCTGCCAGTTTCTTTCCTTTTGATGGATACCAGCGTGGGAAATGAAAATGCCTTTCCGGAAAAATTGGTGTTGATGAATATATAACCGGTGAATAAATATCAATTCCTTCATCTTTTAAAACCTGATACAAGAAAGAGTAATACTTTAGCAGTCCGCAGTAGCTTAATAGAAAAACCTGGGGGTCGAGTAGTACTCTCATCGATATAATTTCATTTTAATTTTTTTAGCTTTGTTCAAATTATTAATGTGTTTTCGCCATTTAGGAGATTGTTAGAAAGGTAAATAAATAATCAAATCTTCAAACAGGTTCTTTATTCATGTTTATGCTCACCTGTTATAAAGACTTTTTCAGGTAGATTCCAGAGGTCTTAACTTTGCCAGAAGCTTGGTAGAAAAGTCTAGTTGTTGTTTTTTTATATATTCTCAGTGCTAAGGTTAATGTTAAATAATCTATTCGTTTGGTGTATTTAGTATTTCTCCATGAAAAAGAATTTTTCCCTTTAGCTGAAAATCCTGAGGAGTACGCTTATCAGGTCAATTCACCGTGTTGTTTTTTATCCGAACTCAGCTATGATTAAGATACTACTAAAAAGGTTTCTGCACATTGTACGAAGATTCTTTGGAACCGAGCAGATCTTAGGACAGCTAAAGAAAGAAATGGTTGCTCAAAATCACCGAATAGATAGTATTAGTTCATACCTTGAGTTCATATATATCGATGACATGAGGATGAGAGAATCCATCAAATATCAAAATTTTATGGAAATTATACCACTTCTTACTCCAATGGATATTTCGGGATCTAAATATCGGCGCATAGGTCGAGATTATGACGGGGGTTATATCATGCTAGATGATTTTTCTTCTAAAAAGATTGATGCATCTTATAGTTTTGGAATTGGTGATGATGTATCATGGGATGAAG
>DATFJT010000221.1:0-9585 GCA_035269065.1 Saprospiraceae bacterium
ATTAGAAGTGGCAAAGATCGTGGTATTGATCATGTCCTCCAGGTCATTAGAGGGCAACTCAGAAAACTCTACCGTATCTGCACTTGGCATTTCAGGGTAATCTTCTGCAGCCTCACAAGGGATTTTATAATTCCCATAAGAGGAATGGAGGGAAATATTGTGGTCATCATTTTCGTGTTTGAATTCCAGTGGTTGGTCTGGCATATCTCTGAGGGTGTCAATCAGAATATTTGCTTTTATGGCGAGTGATCCGGATTCCTGGATATCCAGATCTTCGGACTCAGTGACAATTGTTGTATCCAGGTTAGAGCCTGTTATGCGCAGTTTGCCATTGTCCAATTCGAATAGGAAGTTTTCCAAAATTGCCAAAACAGCATTGCGTGAAATGGCACCATAGGCCAGTGAAAGATGGTGATACAATTCTGTCGAAGAAATGATGAATTTCATGTTTTGCGCTTTTTATCTGTTACATGCTCAAGGTCAAAATGAGTGTTTGGAATTCGTTTTTTTCTTAAGAATGGTAAAGGTAATGAAATAGCTGTACATTGATTGCGGAGACTATAAATAACGATCGCATTTTCCTTGGAATAAAATTGTAACCCAACCTCTTGATCATCAGCTTTGTGCTAAACTGTATTTAAAGGAAAGATGTAAATTGCCATGTTTGAGAAATAGCAAAGGCTAGGGATAGAACATGTCGGGTTTTTTTCTCACTTTTGTTTAACACTAGAGGAGCCATAATTTTGGAATATTGAATTTACTGAATCTATTTAATTTTTTGAGGCAGGAGATCGCCATTGACTTGGGGACAGCCAATACTTTAATTATCCAGGAAGGGGAAATCATTGTAGATGAGCCCTCCATCGTGGCATTAAACAGGAAATCTGGTGACGTGGTTGCCGTGGGTCACAAGGCCATGCAGATGTATGAGAAAACCAATGAGAATATACAGACCATACGACCCTTGAAAGACGGTGTAATTGCAGATTTTCAGGCGGCAGAGAAAATGATCGAGGGTTTGATCAAAATGGCTATTCAGAAAAAGCGTTTCTTCAGTCATTTGAAAATGGTGATTTGCATTCCTTCAGGTATTACCGAAGTGGAAAAGCGGGCGGTTTTTGATTCTGCCGATCACGTAGACTCCAAAGAAACCTATCTTATTTTTGAGCCTATGGCTGCTGCCCTCGGTATTGGCCTGGATGTTGAGGCTCCCGTCGGAAACATGATTATCGATATTGGTGGTGGGACCACAGAGATTGCGGTAATCGCATTGAGTGGTATTGTGGCCGAGCATTCTATCAGGATCGCTGGTGATGAATTGAACCTGGATATCATCAATTACATGAAAAATGAGCACAATTTGTTAATCGGCGAGCGTACCGCTGAGAAAATAAAGATTGAAGTAGGTGCGGCTAGGAAGGATATTGACAATCCTCCTGAACCTATTCTCATCAATGGCAGGGATATGCTGTCCGGTTTGCCCAGGCAAAAAAGTATTGGTCATGAGGAGGTAGCAGAAGCCATCGATGATAGCATTGCAAAGATTGAAGAATCAGTCTTGAAAACGCTTGAGAAAACGCCTCCGGAATTGTCTTCAGATATATACCAGCGGGGTATTTACCTCACGGGTGGCGGAGCGCTGTTAAGAGGCCTGGACAAGAGAATTTCAGAAAAGACGGAGCTCACGGTGAAAGTAGCCAATGATCCATTGAAAGCGGTCGTTTTGGGTACCAGCATTGCACTGAACAATACAGATAAATTCACCTTTCTGATCAACAGAAAGAGTCTGTAAAAGATATTTTTTCACTACATTCCATCCCATCAATTGGAATCTTAGCTTATGGCGGGAAGGGTAACACGCTTTTTGGGAATCCCGGTTGACTTGATTGTTTTTCTACTCTTGGAAATCATTGCCCTTGTATTTATCGTCCGTGGAAATGAAAATCAAAAACTCATTTTTGATAATACGGTAGGTATTTATTCCACCAAAATACAGCAGCGTTCTGACCGTTTGAGGAGTTATATCGGCCTTGAAAACGTCATTGACAGCCTGGTAGAGGAAAATGCCCAACTGACACAGCGCATAAGCAATATGCAGTTTAATTCTGAAGCTATTGACCCGCTGGAAGAGGACCTCGCTTTCACAGCAGTGCCGGCCAAAGTTATTTCTAAAACGACGAATCGTTTGCGCAATTATTTCATTCTCAATAAGGGAAGAAACGACGGCATTAGAAAAGGTCAGGGGGTGATCAACAGGAATGGCGTAGTAGGTCTGGTAGCAGCAGTGAGTGATGACTATTGCCGCGCGGAGCTCTTCATGCACAAAGATCACCGGTTGAGTGTCCGTTTAAAGAACAGTCATGTTTTTGGGGTGATGCAATGGGAGGAATGGACAGAAAATCAGTATTTCATGGACCATGAGCATAAATACTTCCCTGTCAATACGGGAGATACGCTTGTTACTTCAGGCTATTCCCTGATTTTTCCCCCTGATTTGCCTGTGGGCCAGGTAAAGGACTACCGACAATTGCCAAAAAGTGGGGAAACCAGGGTGCATATTGAGATGTTTCAGCCTTTGTCGAGCGTCCGGTACGTTTACGTTTTACAGGGAGATTTTTCCAATCAAATTGACAGTTTATTGCCCTATGAATAAACAAGCCCGGTATTTCACTGCTCTCTTTTTATTGCTGCTTTTTTTGCAGATTGTACTATTCAACCGCCTGGATGTATTCATCATGCCGGCTTACAGTCCTTATGTCCTGGTGTACCCATTGTTTTTCTTTCTTCTTCCAGTAGAGGTAAATAGACCTCTTTTGCTTTTGCTTGCATTTATCATGGGCTTTTTGGTTGATCTTTCATTGGGTAGTCCTGGCGTGCATGCTGGAGCTTCTGTTTTTTCTGCCTATACAAGGCGCTTTGTGCTTTTCTTGAATGAGCCGAGATCGGGTTTTGAAAAGAATGTTGTTCCTGGATTGGGAGTTTTTGACTTGCTTTGGGTCCTGCGGTATTACGGGGTGATGTTGTTCATTCATTCATTGGCACTTTTTGTGCTGGAAATTTTCACCCTGTATTTCTTTTTTACCATCATTTTAAAGGCGATTTTGACTACACTCGTTTCTCTTTTAGGTATATTAATCATTCAACTGTTATACAAGCCAACGACATGATTGGACTCCGCGGAAGAGCCAAAGTTTTGCAGTTTTTATTTGTTGCGGGAGTAATGGCTTTGCTCTTGCAGCTTTTCATATTGCAAGTGCTGGACCAGGAATTAAGCTCTCGAGCAGATGAAACCACGATCAGTCAAAAAGAGGAATTCCCTTCAAGAGGTCTTATTTTTGACCGGAATGAGGACCTGCTCGTTGAAAATGAGGCCATTTACGACCTAAAAGTAAATTATATACTCCTAGACCGAGAGGAAGAATTTTTGGAGATCAAGAAAATTCTCGGACTTACCGATAGTAGTTTTCAAGCGAGACTGGAGAAAGACTGGAACTCGTCCTATTTCAGCAAGAGAAAACCCTACACTTTTTACCCGGCACTTTCTGACGTACAGTACAATTTGCTTCAGGAACAATTGCATAAATACCCTGCCTTTTTCTTTGAGAAAAGTCAAAAGCGGCATTACCTCACCATCCATGCACCGCACATACTTGGTTATTTGAATGAAGTAAACCGGGATCAAGTGAGCGCTGGTCATGGAAGATACAACATTGGTGATTTTACGGGAGCATCCGGTATTGAGAAACAATACGAGAATTTGCTTTTTGGGGAGAAGGGTTTGCGTTACGTCTTGCGCGACAAATATGGGCGAGAAATCGCTGATTACAGAAACGGGGCTTTGAATGAGGCGCCGGCAGAGGGTGACGATTTGATTCTGACACTGGATATTGAACTGCAGTCATTTGCCGAGAAATTACTTCAGGGTAAAAGAGGGAGTATTGTTGCACTGGACCCGCGGAATGGGGAGCTGCTCTGTATGGCCAGCAGTCCGCTATTTGATCCGGCTCTACTGAGAGATCCTCAGAAAAGACGAAAAGGCTACAGTGAATTGTTGACTGACCCCAACAAGCCGCTTTTTGATCGTTCTGTCCTGGCAAAGTATCCCCCGGGCTCCATTTTTAAACCTTTCATCAGTCTGGTTGCCTTACAATTAGGAGTCACTCACCCTGGTCGTTACCTGCCGTGTAGCGGGATGTACTATTACAATGGTGTGCCTTTTAAATGCCATCAGCACCCGGCGACGACCAATATTCAAAACGCCTTGGCGCATTCCTGTAATACTTATTTCAGGATTTTGCTGAGGGACATTGTCGATGTGGAAGGGTTTAAAAACCCGGTAGAGGGATTGGATACCTTGCGTTATTTTGCAGACCACTTTGGTATGGGCCGAAGACTTGGCTTGGATTTTCCCGCGGAAAGCCCCGGGTATATGCCGGACCCTGCACTTTACGATCGCATGTATCCTAAAGATCAGGGTGGCTGGAAATCCCCTACCATTATGTCTATAGGTATTGGCCAGGGTGAAATAGAAATGACAACCCTGCAAATGGCCAACCTGGTAGCCATTTTGGCGAATAGGGGGTATTATTACACCCCACATCTGCTGAAAGATTTAAAAAACAGATATTTTGAAAAACCCGCAGAGTATCTAATGCGTCATGATGTACCTATCGATCGCGAGCATTTTGATCCCGTCATTCAGGGAATGGAGCGTGTAATTTACGCAGGTACTGGACACAAAGCTTACGTCCCGAATTTGTCCATATGTGGAAAAACGGGTACCTCTCAGAATCCGCACGGAGAGGATCATTCTGTATTTATTGCTTTTGCGCCTGTTGAGAATCCGGAAATAGCCATTGCTGTTATGGTAGAAAATGCCGGAGCAGGAAATGATGTAGCGGCTCCCATGGCAGGTCTGGTAGCAGAGTATTATCTTAAGGATAGTATCCCATTAAACAGGACCTGGCTGTATGAATCCGTATCGAACATGCAGGTGATACAGCCTTAGAAATGAATCGAAATTAATTGTATGAAAAAGATAGCTATCGTAGCAGCCGCAGAGAACCAGGTCATTGGTCGCCATAATCAAATTCCATGGCGACTGCGCAATGATTTGCGGTATTTTAAGCGTGTCACCCTGGGGCATGATGTACTCATGGGGCGCAAATCCTTCGAGTCTTTAGGCAAACCCCTTAAGGGTCGTGACAACCTGGTGATTTCCAGAAATGCCGAACCCATGGATGGAGTGGAATTATTCCGAACGATTGATGAGGCCATTCACTGGTCTGAAGAGAAGGGATCTAAAATCCTTTTTATCACCGGAGGAGGAGAAATCTATAGACAGACCATGGATCTGTGGGATGAGTTGTACATGACCGAAGTCCATGCATCGCCGGAGGGAGATGTGTACTTCCCTGAGGTGGATCTGTCTCAGTACGTATTGTATTACAGTGAGTTTTTTGAGAAAAGTGAACAGGATGAGTACGATTTTACCATAAAATTCTATCGCAGAAAAAAATGAACCCATGCACTTTAAAGAGGAATTCCTCCACTTTATCTGGCAAAAACAGGCCTTTGATCACAGCGAACTAAAAACGACAGAAGGAGATATTCTTACCATCGGAAATCCGGGAAGATTGAATGCGCATTCAGGTCCTGATTTTTTACATGCCGAAATCAGGTACAGAGGCCAAAACTGGCATGGCCATGTCGAAATACACAAAAAAAGCAGTGACTGGTATGCCCATGGTCATCAGGATGATCCCGCATATGACCCGGTCGTGTTGCATGTGGTCTATGAGCACGATTTGCCACATGAGGATGCCCTTTCTCAGAAAGTACCTCACCTGGAACTTCGGGGCCTGATTCCACTGTCTTACTACCGAAACTACGAGCGCTTTTTTCGGCAATTGAAGTCTCATCCCTGTCATCCCCAGTTGAGTGCCTTAAATCCTTTGTCCATTCATATGTGGTTGCATCGGATGGCTGTGGAGAAAATGGAGGTCAAAAAAAAGCAGATCGACGGTTTTTTGGATCAGTTCAGGGGCGACTGGAACCAGGTCTGCTTTGTCGTCCTTGCGCGATACTTCGGAATGAAAGTCAACAACGATGGTTTCGAGCATCTGGCCCGGGCAATACCTGCAAATATTTTGCATCGCCTCGGGGGCAATCGCCTGGCTGTGGAGGCCTTGCTCTATGGACGCGCCGGTATGCTTAAAGGGCAATTCCGGGACAACTACCCCCGCCAACTCAAAAAAGAGTACGCCCATCTCAAGCAGAAATACCGTTTGTCGGAAATGCACCCGGTCGAGTGGAAATTTATGCGGATGCGGCCAGCCAATTTTCCGACCATTCGCATTTCACAACTGGCGGATTTGATGAGTCGGGGTGAACATCCCTTTTCTCAATTGATACATCTGTCATCGCTTTCGGAAATGCGCGCCTACCTGCAGGTCGAAACCAGTCCTTATTGGAAGAAGCATTATATTTTTGACAGGGAGACAGAAAAAAGCAGGTCCAAGAAATCGGGCCGCGCCTTTTTGGATAATTTGATCATCAATGCCGTGCTTCCTCTTATGTTCAGCTTTGCCAAAATCAAACGCAATCACGAGCTCATGGACCGGGTGTTTTATTTTTTCGAATCTTTGAAACCCGAATCTAATGCACTCATTAGAAAATGGGGCAAGGCAGGTTTCCAGTCGCGAAATGCGGCCGACACACAGGCCCTTTTGCACCTCAATGAACACTATTGTAAGCCATTGCGTTGCCTGCATTGTGCCATCGGCTATAAATTGATGGGGCAGAAAGAACGGAAAATATGAACTTGTATCCACATGATGCCATGCGCTTTGCCTCCAAGATAAGTCTGGGCAAGCTCTGGAATGCTGCACAGTTATACGCTTCTTTCCTTGCCACCAAGTACACCAATCGTCCCTACCAATGGGGCAAGCCCATGACGGTATCCATTGAGCCTACGACGGCATGCAATTTGCGTTGCCCGGAATGCCCCAGTGGATTGCGTTCCTTTTCCCGGGATCAGGGTACCCTGAAGGAGGGGTTTTTCCGCAAGATGATTGAGGAATTGGGGCCTCAGTTGACCTACCTGATTTTTTATTTCCAGGGAGAGCCCTACATCAACCCTGATTTCCTGGATATGGTCCGTTATGCGCATGAGAAAGGTATTTATACCATCACTTCTACCAACGGTCATTTCCTCAATGACGAAAACGCGCGAAAGACGATTGAATCCGGCCTGGATCGAATGATCATTAGTGTAGATGGTACCACACAAGAGGTTTATGAGCAATACCGAAGAACCGGAGACCTGGAGAATGTGTTGAAAGGAGCCCGGAACATGGTCAAATGGCGCAAGGAAATGGGTGTACGTCATCCCCATTTGATCTTCCAGTTTTTGGTCGTTCGCCCCAACGAGCACCAGATGGACGATGTGCTGGAATTGGCTGAAGAAATAGGCATTGACGAAGTCAAATTTAAATCCGCCCAGGTGTACGAATACGAGGATGGCAACCCGCTGATCCCTACCAAGGAAAAATACGCCCGCTACGTCAAGCAGGCCGACGGTCATTACAAAGTCAAGCATACCTTAACCAATCGCTGCTGGAAGCTTACCCACAGCTGTGTCATTACCTGGGATGGTATGGTTGTGCCCTGTTGCTTCGACAAGGATGCGACCCATCAGTTGGGTGATTTGAAGGAGCAGAGCTTTGACGAGATTTGGCAGGGGCCGGCCTATCGTTCTTTTCGCGAGCGCATCGTCAAGGGTCGTTCAGAAATCGATATTTGCAAAAATTGTACGGAGGGGTGTAAGGTGTGGTTGTGAAGAAAAGCGATCTTTCAAAAGCGGCCGTGTTCTCAGACATTCTCAGAATGTATCCATAAAAGGTATACCAGTCAAAATGTAAATTATTAATCCTGGCTTTTATGATGGTTTCATTTTAAGAGCGCTTCTAGGCAATTATGTTCTTTTACATTTTCATGCAGCGAAATTCATCAATCTAGGTAGTATTTGAAAATAGTAGTCATGAAATACCTATTCACCTTTCTGAGCCTGTTCCTTGTCAGTATTCTGATTGGTCAAATGCCTCAGCAACCCGCTACTAAAATTCTTGAAAATAACCACCGAATAATCAATTCTGCTGCCTATGGTCCGCTAAGTCACTACGAAGAAACGGAAGTAGTACTCCAGGATCGAAGGGATACCTTAATACGGTCTTTTCAATTGATCTCTCCATTATTTACAGCAGTAGATGGCAATGGAGAAATTAGACAGACTTTAGAGTTTTATGGTAACAATGGCTTTTATTTTCTGCCCGGCCCTCTGAGTCGAGATGGTGGTCTCGAGCCCATGGACCCTGAGGGGAATTATTTTAATAAAGTTTGGGAGGTTAGAAGGGATCAGGTCCATCAGTTGATCTATCTGCGAGAAGAAGGTTTGTTGACAGAAGAGAAAATCCCAGAAGATATATTGAGGTGGCCTGCCAGGGGGAACCCTTTCTTTGAGATGTCTGGTATTGACTTTGATTTGGCTCCATTTTTAGATTTTGACTCGGACGGCATTTACGATCCGCTTTCAGGGGATTTGCCATTGTGTCTGGAAGAGAATCCCGATTACTTTCCTCAGCAATGGCATTTTAGCGTGATGAATGACGTCAATCATGGAATGTCTGCCCTTTATTTAGGCCTGGAAATAAAGCAAATCAGTTGGGTGGATGAATGCAATACAGATACCATAGGGAATTGGTCTGTTTTTCATCGTCTGGAATATGAGATTTTCGATAACAGCAATCTTTCGGACATAAAGTTTGGGATGTTTGAGAATACGGATTTGGGTACTGTAGCACCATTACAGCAATACGGCAGTTATCCGCCTTTAAATGTCGTTTTTAGTTATCAAAACGGATTTAGTAATGATGCAACACAGCTATTGGAAGTAAATCAGGAACTGATAGACACCAAACACTTTGCTATTAAATCGACTAAGTTTTTAAATAAAGATCTGCATGCCTACACGTTGGGAGGATACTCGGAAGTTCCGAGTGATACATTTAGAATACATGGACTCTGGACCTACAATTTTCTAAATGGAAAATGGCCGGATGGCTCTCCAATAGCAGCGTACGGCAGTGGTTATGATCCGCAGAGCAATGACACTACGAGATATATGTTTTCAGACCTTCCCAATGACCCGAACGGCTGGTCTATGGATAAACTGACTGATGCCGGGGCCAGATCTCAAGTCTCATCTATTGATTTGGAAGATGAGCAAAGGGGCACCATTGACTTTGTAGACCACTTTTATTTAAAGGCTACTGAAAATGGAGTGAATACATTTGATGATTACCCAAGCCTTATGATGGAGATGCAATCCATCTATAACAGGATGATAGACGGCTCTTACGAATGCGGAAAACTTGAGCCACTCTGCTTTGATAGAGAATGTGTCTGGCCGGGAGACGTAAATAGAAATGGCAAGGTGCAGGCGAATGATTGGGTATGGCAGAACTTACATGAAGTATTTGGCCGTCAAGGGGCAGCGCGAGCTGTGCGAAGTAGTGCATGGACCTC
>DATFJT010000222.1:0-7177 GCA_035269065.1 Saprospiraceae bacterium
AACGTATTTAGTCAAGCAATTAATTCTGTATCAGCACCATCTTCTTAGTTGCCACAGCAGAACTTGTTTCTACTTGATAGTAGTATACACCACTGTTATTCAACCATCTAGAGGATACTGTGAATTCGTTGTAACCTTTTCTGAAGCTGCCATTTGTCGTATACAACAACCTTCCTGACATATCAGATATGGTCAATTTTACGGCATCATCTGTTGGAATTCTAAATCCAATGATCGTTCTATCATTGAATGGATTCGGCTTGTTCTGATACAACTCCAATTGCGTAGTCAGCGTTTCATTGAACTGCAACTGAACGTTCATTCTACTTCCAGCCAAATTATATGCCTCAGCAGGAGTCACTTGGGATCCAACAGCTATTTCAGAGGATAAAGTCGAAGCCGATAGGGTAGCAAAATTGATGGCAAATAGTGCCTCGTTCAATTCCTCTCCCGTATAATTGTCCCAACTCACTGTAATGATGCCTTGGTCCAATCTGCTCAATCCGATATGCTCCTCTTTAATGGCCCCCGGCTCAACACCGGCATATACCAATACTGAAGGGTCAAATTCGAAGGTGAACTGTGCTCCTAGAACTGCTTGCTCGCTGGCGTTGATCACTGCCTGAACTTCGGTTCCTGCATCGAATGCCTTATCCTGAGCTTTCAATATATATTCTCCGTTGAACTCTCTAGCCTGACCTGCATCTAGGTAGAAGGACTGATCCACATCACCCACTTTCACACCAACAAACTCAAGGCTCATCTTGTCATCCTGCAAATTCTCACTCATGATGTACTCCGGAATAGGAGCGCTCCATGGGTTGTCCGCATTGTCAAATACGTGAGATTTGTCAATAAACTTCCAAGAATCACTGTCAGCCAATTCGTCATCGAGTCTCAGGATCAATCTTCTCAACTGAGCAATATCAAATGTGGTCACACTTTCACTTCCGTTGGCATCCGCTGCAATCCACTCATAAGGAGTGTCAAACCGCTCAATGCGCAGAATGTGACGCTTGATGTAAACTAAGTCAATCGTAGAAATTCCTTCCTTGTAATCATCGTTTTTCTCAACCGTCATCATGTAGTTGTAACCTTTCTCCAATGATGGGAACATAAACTGACCGCTGGCATTGGTCTGGATACTTGGTGTACCCGGAATATCCGTCAATACTGTAGCATTGTCAATCGGATCTCCTCCATCCGTCAAAATATAACCGGCCACGCTGGCAAATCGACTACTTCCACTTCCACAAATTTCATCCCCGTCCATCACTACTACTGTAGTTACACAAGACGAAGTATTTCCAGATGCGTCAGTCACGTATAAACGTACCATATGAGTTGAATCATTGGATAAGGTTGCCACGTCATCACAGTCAAATTGAACCTCAGGTCCTCTTGTACCCAGGCTATCTCCATTGGAGTCGATGCGCTGGATCATAAATTCAAGATTGGCTTGATCTGTACAGTTATCATCACTGTCTTTGTCAATTGAAGAGGCCATGACCACAACAATTCCTGACTGCTTAATATTGACACTGATGTCGCTACATCTCGCAGTTGGCGCTTTAGAATCAATCACTGTAATGGTTAATTCCTCAATTGTTACATTCCCACAGGCATCTTCCGATCTGATTTCCAGGTCTTGTTCTCCCGGAGGCAGAATAAAGACAAAGTTACCCGTTCCAACAATGAGCTGATTATCTAAATTATTGGTGATTTCTACAGGCAATCCACAATCGTCTGTAGCCGTTACATTCACCGGTACAGTTACCTGACAAGAATTGTCCGTAATCTCCGCTGTGAAATCATTCGGAACTGTCAACATAGGCGGAACATCATCATTCTGATAAATCTCCTGAACACTCGTAATATCCGTCCCTGTGCACCAATCTGTAACTACCCAGGTTCTTCTGATCTTCACAATATTTGGGCTGTTGTTACACAACTGAAACTCTTCGTCTTCGAATCGGATGCCTATATGCTCACAATCGTATTCTACTACAGGCTCTCCCGTACGAGACGGATCTGTAGAGGAATTACAAGGTAGATCCAACTCATCATCAGGGAAAGAAACTACTCTCCATGGTGTGGTATCCTGAACGAAAACTCGGTGCTCACAAGACAATGATTGATTGCCGTATTGATCCTCCACAAAGCAAGTTCTGGAGTACACTGGATTACAGTCATCACCTTCGAATGCAAAGTCTGTACAAATCAATCGAGTGCTGTCACAGTTATCCGTGATAAGTCCTTTCGACTTCCACTCAGCTTCCGTAATCAAATCAATATTTTCTAGTTCATTGTCAATATCATCTGTGCAAAAAATCGTATCTGCCTCACAGGTCAATTCCGGAGCTACTTTGTCTTCAACAAATAGATTTGCCCAGCAAGTATTGTAGTTGCCTGAAGCATCCCAGACGCGTAAGAAGATTTCATTCTCCCCTACTTCATTACATCTGTATGTTAAACACTCCTGGAAAGTGCCATTCAATCCACTCTTACTGATTAATACTACCAGGTCTTCATCCGAGGTACAATTGTCATAAGAGCCGTCGTCGATTGTCGTGTAGCAGATATCAGCCCATCCTTCATCACTTCCACCTCTGTTGGTTAAAGTAATGTTGGTATTTCTATCACAAATAGGAACCGGCTCGATCAAATCTTCAATGATGACCACTACGGTGTCTCTACTGTTGTTATTACATAGGTCTCTTGCCGTATAAATGGCATCATAGATACCTGGAGGCACATCAGTATTGGGCAATCTCAAGCCCGTTGCATGATCTATCAACTCAACAGTTGATGTAGGGTCTGTATCACAGTTGTCCTCGAGTCTTACCTCCGGCAAATCAACATCAAGCTCACAGTCATTGTGTTCAACAGTATATCTTACTGTATCGGGTGCAAATATTTCAGGTGCCTCTTCGTCTAATACTTTGATGTATTGCACATGCGTCTCATCAAATGAGGGATCACACCAGTCTCTGACTTTCCATTCCCGACGTATTTTATACCCGTAAGGCAAACAGATGTCATATATTTCATCCGTCTTGGTTCTGGCTAGATTACCGCAATAGTCATCAGCCCCATCGAAGAATGGTCCACTATAATAAACACCATCAGCCGGCCGATCGTACTGCTCTAAATCGCGAGGATCTAAATCATCTATGTCCACAATACAACTGACGCTTGTATCCCTAGGCCAGATAATTTCAGGTGTCTCATTTAAAACGATCTCAATACGTTGTGTTGCGGAACATGTTAATCCGCCCGGATCAGTCACCGTCCAAGTACGTGTTATGATTCCCATGTCAGGACAGTTAGGAAAGAATTCATCGTCCTGAAAGGAAAAAGAAGGCATCTCATCACAATTGTCTTCAACTAAGGGTCTGTAGTCATAGGTCACGATCACATAGGCCTCGTTGACAGTCCCATCTACAGGCGTACCATTGTTGTCTGAGGCCGCCAATCGCCACTGACCACCTTTACTCGTTCCTACTAAAGTTGACAAGTCATCCACCTCTGGCTGAATAACCCCCGTCAGGTCAGTACAATCGAAAGACTTTCCGGACTGATTGAATGTAACATTCAAGTCATTAACTCCGGAACAATCCGCAGTTGGCTCCTGTATCATGTAAAGAGCAGAACCACCCGGCGGAACAAGCGCAACCGCCAGACCATCGAGATCCTCAAAACTAATGTCAACATAGACACTAACTCCAAGAATTCTACCATACTGTTGTATTGAGGACAAGTCACTGTACTCACTACCAGGTTCACCTATGTCTCCAGATGCAAACGGTATGGTGTCTACTCGAATGATCGCAGGATCCCGATACTCATCACAGGAAATTGAAATGTCTTCAATAAAGCAGGTCGGTCCGATCTTATCATCTGCCCTGGCATAAGCCCAGCACACAATATCTCCATTGCCATCATACACTTCAGCTTTAATGTCCTCTCCGACATGATTACACCTCAGAGAATCTCGTCTTGGCAACAGATTGCCATCTGCTCCTCTCAAAGGATTGTCATCTGCATCCACAAGGCGCACTGAAAAATCAGCCGTCTCACACTCAGCGCCTTCATTAGTAATCACCATGTCAGGTGTAATGATGGCACCTCCCTGGGCGTCCAAAGGCGGTCTAAAATCACCGCATGAACAATTGTCTTGGGCCTGAGCGCTTTGCGTAGGTACGAGTGTCGCCGCAAGCACCAAAACCGCCATAAAAGCAACACCATAATGTTGCGCTTTGTAAATTTGAGACCAAACTGCAGTCATAACCCTTGGAGGGCCAAAACCGCGTCCGTCTCTGAGTCGGATTTTGGTAAGATTTTTTTGCATAATCAAATTAAGTTTAGTCATAGTCAAGGTTAATATGTTTAAAAAAGTAAATGCCACTAGCATGCAAGCGCATTGACAATCAATGACCTATACAAAAGCGTCTTCTTAGAACACGCCTTGATACCCCACTTGCGAAAACTTTGGAAAAAACGGGAGTTTTTCCGATGAGCCCTTAACTACTCCCTACTGTCGACGGCAAATATATATATTATTTTATAATATGTTTACGAATGAGTCAAAAAAATATGCTTTTTTCAAAGCATCTTATAAAAATAAACTCTAATTCGTATTTCCTTGCCTGTCTGTATTTTACGTATTAACTATTACTCTCTGGTGCAAATATGATGATTTTTACTAATATGTAAAGAATTTTAGAGAGTTTTTTTTAGAGTTGTATTAATCTTTCTCTGAAAGCCTTGGATATCAAGCCTGCTGCATTGTGCGCACCTAACTTTTTCATGAGGTTTCTCCGGTGTACGGAAACAGTCTGATCCGATATATATAGGCTCTTACCTATTTCTTTATTGCTGTAAGACCTGCTGATCAGATAAAGTACTTGCCTTTCTCTTGCTGTTAGGGCATAATCATCATTGCTAGAATGGAAATCAGTACTCTTGAAAGCCAGTTCGCCATCCAATAATTTGCTTTCTAATAATTGATCCACTTTCCTTACAAAAACCTCTCCCAGTGACTGGTCAGAGCAAAAAATATCAAAGCGGAAAGGAGCTAATAGCTTTTGATTGTATTCTAAATGCTGGTCAGCGATAATGGCGGTGCAACTTTGAGATAACCTATTTTTGAAGGCATGGAGTAACTCCAATTGTTTTTTTCTTTTCAAAACGACCAGCAAAATCTGCGGGCATTCGGTGAAATCCTTTCTCAAGAATAGATCGAAATCAGCTACCAGGCCTTTTTCTCCCCTGAGGTACTTGCTTTTATTGTCCAACAATGCAAGAAGACCCTCCGCGTATAGCCTGCTTTCTGATATTACAAATAGCTTTCTCATGCATCAAAGGTTAATCCATGCTTATCAATGCAAAATACCTGCCAAAATCAAAAGCTAAGTTGCCACAAGGTATACTTCTCCCAATAACTGCAAGCCTCGTCAGACAATCCAGCCATAGAGGCCATGTCAAGGACTTGATTCCTGAAAAGAGGATACTGCTTCTCAAAATCCGCTGGATATACAAATATCAATTTGCAGGCTGTATTACCAAAAACAATGGATAGGTCGTGTCTTTCAGTTTCATCGGTCAAATAATCTAGAGATACTCGCCCTATTAAATATTTTATAGCAGACAGGTAGTTTTGGTGCTCTCGCCGTTGATCTCCTTCGACATATATTTTAAAACCACGCTTTTTTCCGCTGGCACTAAGGGCATTCATTCTCCTTGCAAAATCTCGAAGTGCTTCTCTCTGATCATCGACCAAAATCGTTCTTCGATAATGATTGATTTTCTTCTTCAGCTGTAGCAAACGCCCACTCAATAATTTACCCATTTCCTCTTCAACATGCTCATTCGTCACCATGGAAGTTAAATAGTCTAACTCCTGGTGGATCGAACGATCAAAAAACACCCCAGTCCTCATCCGTTCTGACCGAATGCCATCCAACTTTCCCTTAAAATATCCTTTCTTCAATTCTGTAAAGTCCTCCATTCAGAAGCATTTTGTCATTCTTTGATTAACAAGAGGAGTAGCATCAATAAGGAGACCAAATATTCCCATGAGCTTCTTACACATTACCATGCGGAGTAATCTAGAAAACATCTGTATTGATTAGAACTATAAACCAATGTCTATCAGGCATCTAAATCTAGACAAAAGCAATAAATAGAAAAGAAAAATATTTCAAAAATATAAAGGACCTTTTCACAGCAGTTCCTTTACAAAAGAGCTCCAGGAGTACTTTTTCAATACCTGCATTTGTCCTTTTCTATAGCGCTTCAAGGCATCAGCTTTAAAAAGCTGTTCCAGGTCACCTGCCAGCTGACCCGGGTCAATGCCAGTCAAAAGACCATTAAAATCGTGCTTTATGTACTCCTCAATGCCCCCTACTTTTGTAGAGATGACCGGAGTTGAAAAATGAATGGCAATCTGGGTTATGCCGCTTTGCGTGGCACTTCTATAAGGTAGAACTACAGCCTCAGAGGCACAAAAATAGTTTTTGACCTGGTCAGAGGGAATATAACCCTCGTTCAAGTGTATTCGGGAGAAATACGGGCTCTCTGAAATAAGTTTGAGGTATTTATCTCGATTGTCATAAAACTCTCCCGCAATCAATAAGTGCACATCATCTGGTAATTTTGCTTCACCTAAGGCCTCGATCAAAATATCTAGACCCTTGTAGGAGCGAATGAACCCAAAAAAGAGAAGATATCTTTTAGAAACGTCCAACCCCAAGTTTTGAATTGCTGTACGTCTATCGACAACTGCCCCGTATACATCGTAGATCGGATGGAATAAACGTTTCACATTAAGACTTTTGGAGATTGGCAGGCTCTTTAAGTCTCTTTCTACAGACTCAGATAGAACTACCGCATCAGTCAATTGCCTTAGAAAGCTTTTCGTCAACATACGATCACCCAGTCGTTTTTCATGCGGAACCGCATTGTGGATAATTCCGGTAACACGTGTTCTTTTCTTCAGCCCTTTCAAGATAGTCGTAAAACAGGGACTCATCAAAGGCAACCAATAGCCACATACAATCTGATCAAATTCCTTTGCTTTTAGGTATTTCCTCACCTTGAACCAGTTAAAAGGCTGTATAGAATGCAATTTTCGATGGATCACAAGGTCATCAGGTGCCGGATCATCGGTGGTCTG
>DATFJT010000223.1:0-6523 GCA_035269065.1 Saprospiraceae bacterium
ACCACAAAGTCTTTTTAATAAGAAACCTGGATTATATTTTATTTGATAATCAGGGAAGAACCCTGATGAAAGGATATGGCAAGGAATTGGATTTGAGCAATCTACCTTCTGGTTCCTATTTTCTGAAACTGGAGAGCGCAAAGTCAATCGTATTAATTAAAAATTAGCCTGTAGAATTATGAATGAACTGGAATTGATCGTAGACCTGCATAAAGACAATGAAAGACAAGGGCCTGGAAGTGTGCAGGATACATGCAAGGCTCTGAGTTTTATCCCGAATAGCTCAGATAAGATTCTTGAAATTGCAGATTTGGGATGTGGCACTGGAGCACAAACTTTGGATCTTGCAAATAATAGTAATGCGAAAATTACTGCTGTAGATATATTCCCCGAATTTCTGAATCGCTTGAATGAGCACATATCTGATGCAGGCCTGGATGACCGGATAGTGACAAAATGCGAAGACATCAATGATTTGTCTTTCGAACCAGAATCTCTGGACATCATATGGTCTGAAGGAGCCATTTATAATTTGGGCTTTGAGAAAGGTGTGAAATACTGGAAAAAGTTTCTAAGACCTGGTGGGTATATTGCCGTAAGTGAGATAACCTGGATTACCGCGGAGAGACCTGTTAAAATTGAAGATTTTTGGAAAACGGAATACCCTGAAATAGACCGGGCATCTGGAAAAATCCAAATCCTAGAAGAGAATGGATATTCTTTGGCAGGATACTTCTATCTCAACAAAAATAGTTGGCTGGAAAAATATTACTATCCTCTTGAAGCCTCTATTGAAGGATTTTTAAAGCGACACCCACAAAAAGAACTTGCAGATAAAATTGTAAAAGATTGTAAAGCAGAACAGAAGCTTTATGAGACGTATTCTGATTATTTCAGTTATGGGTTTTATGTTGCAAAAAAAGAAGAATAAACCCTTGCGCAAAGGGGGGCACTGAATGTATGATTTTTGCTCACTTAGTCAAGCCTATAACCGCATAAAAACTCCAAAATACAGCTATCACCCTTGATTAATTGCAAAATAACCATATTTAGGTATAACAGTTCGTCTCTTGTATCCAGGAAACTATTTATATTGCATTGCGCACATGAACTATTTGGTTTGTGTTTCTTTTATTCTCATCTAGACTATTTCATATGACGCCTGTGGATGCACAAGGCGGTTGCTAATAATTTGATTAGTGCTCCTAATTATCTTGGATTTCGGTGAAAATTTCCATCGGAATTTTGGTATTTTCTTACTGATTTCAAGTAACACAAGGTCGCTATTATAGCCAGTTTGTACTTTATTATAAGGAATGTTTCCCAGGTGGCTACTAGGCTCCTGATAATGGAAAACAGAAATGGTGTATAGTTTTACCTTTTGATATTCAATCAGTGTTTTGGAGTTTTTTTTCTGTTTGCACTTACAAACAAATAAGCATATGAATAGAATAACACTTATTATTTTGACCATTTTGCTACCTATATGCCTGAGGGCTCAGGAATTGCAGAATTTCATTGGCGCTTATGACAATGATAATGCTCAGGGCTATCTTCAGCCAGTAGGCGATCTCTTGTCATCTGCTCTGTTTACTGGAGTTTGGAATACAACACCAGGAGATTCCGGTTTTCACATTGGTATTGGATTAAGCGTCTCTGCAGCATACGTCGTAGAAAATCAGAGGACATTTACCGGTATGACTCAGTTTCCATTTACGCCCGAACAATCTGCGGAAGCTCCTACAATTGTTGGAGCGACCGAAAATGTGACTGTGGAGGGGGTCAATGGGACAGGGTATGTATTCCCCGGAGGTTTCCACTTGTCTTATCTTCCAATAGTTGTACCCGAGATTTCAATAGGTAGTTTTTATGGGACGGATATACACTTCAGATTCTTAGGTTTTGAATTAGGGGATGATTTTGGAAAATTTCGACAACTTGGGATTGGGGTGCAGCATAAACTGACACAATATTTTGATTTTTGGTCAGATGTCTATGCGGGATATTATTATCAGTCACTTGATATTGGTGATGAGGTCTCAGGTCAATTTCATCAAATATCTGTGAGGGCAGAAAAATCAGCAGATCGTGGAAGATATTATTTAATGGCAGCCTATCAGCCATTCAATATCAATTTCACCTATGATGAGGATGATGACGAAATCAATGATCCCGTTTCAGTAGATTTAACAGCTGATTACCCGATACATGTAGAATTAGGAGGAGAATTAAAATTATCCTTTTTCCGCTTGAGGGCCGGAGTCAGGGCCACTCCCCCGTTTGGAATCAATGGTGGAATTAACTTTGTTTTTGATGAAAATAATTAGTTAGAACAATAAAAAGTATCATGAAAAATATAGCCGATAAAATGAAGAATCTTAATATACTTTATATCGTTTTCATAAGTCTAATTTTATCTTCCTGTGAGTGTCACTTCATTTATTCAGATCCTGATTTATGTGAATGGCAGACAGTGGAATACACAGTAACAGATGATTTGATATTCACATACGAAATCAATACCAATGGCAATTTCCTTGAGGCACACAGAATTGATTCAGACGATGTATTCGATGCCTTTGGAGAGTCAGTAAGTGATGAGGCCGAAATAAAAAAAATAGAACTTGTTGGTGCCTCTTTTGCCTATTCCAGTTATTCCGATAATGAGGCTGAAAAGATATCCTTTCAAGCATTTGTAGCAGAGAATGATTTGGAACTTCTTTTGATGAATGAAACTGGAGAATTTGATATTCCTGATGGTTTGGGCGAATCCTTTGCGGCAAATGCTCTTTTGAATACAGTAGGCGTGACGAAAATGAAAGAGCTGGTTAGAGATTATGCTGGTTTATTGAATTTTGGAAGTTTTGATGTACTCGCTTTAGGAACTACCTTACCTCAAGGCAAATTATGCCATGTTCAATTGGATATAGCCATGAGATTTACCATGGTTTATGAAGATTGCAGATGGCTTCCGCTTGGAATGGGTGATGAAACTTGTGAGGGTTAAGAAAACTCTGGAGTGATATAATATTCTTAAAAAGTAATAAAAAAGCCTTATGCTTTGTGAAAGCATAAGGCTTTTTTATTACTCCATCTAATATAGTTATGCATTTATTTTCTGATTTAGTATAGATTCCGTTATTATAACACTTAGATTCGTGGGCCTAACCTTACCTAAAAATATTAGCTTGCGCACCTTTGGCAGAAATTTTGTAATAAAATATAATGGTAAAACTATTTTGCTGTGATTACAGTTTATATTCTTTAAATAAAATATGATTTAATGATACTAGATTCAGAATTAGAAGCCATGGTAAAGTCTCACGATGCCATGAAAGAATTGAGGGAAGAGGAAAAAAGAAGAGTCATTGAATGGCTAATTAAAAAGTATGGCTTATTTGATGATTTTAATCGCGTAGAGCGGCTTGAATTAGGAGGATCTCCTTCTACTGAGGCATCTGAACCAGCAGAGGAGAAAGAAAGCAAGCCATTCTATGCAGAACATGTTGAAGATGCAGTGGATGTAACAGATGATCTGACATCTTTCAACAATTTGGCTCAACTTATGAAGAAGGTTAAGATAAAAACTGAGCCGGAAAAGGCGTTGGTTGGAGCGGCCTATCTTCAAGCGGGATCGCCGAGAAAAGCATTAAGCCCAAGGGCGATCAATAAAGAGTTAAAGTATGCTGGAAAACCTTGTAGTAATATTACCACTTCACTAGCCTCATTGGTTAAGAAAGGTGCACTTGAGGTTAAAAAGGCGAGTAAATCTAGTAAGTCGAAAAGGTCAACTAAAACTTACAAGGTGACTAAAAAGGGAATGCAAGTAGTCGAAAGCGCAGTAAAAAGCGGAAAAATTAGTTTTAAATAATACCGCATTCCATCATTTTGGATATTTAATAGGTGTCAAATGGAAATGAATTGAAAGCAGTGTCTTAATAAGGTACTGCTTTTTTATGTAGTATAAACCGAATTAAATAAAACATAATCGGTCGTCATATCTGATCCAAATGCAGTCGCCGAGGCATCTCCCTGGCGCATGTCTAAAATAATTACTAAGTGAGTTTCCCTGAGCAATTTTTTCATGAAATTTCTATCATATTCTTCTGGTACGCCTTCTTTTAGCACCTTAACTTGTCGTTCTTCATCTCCGAGAGAAACATCTGCTTTTGAGTAGTCAAATCCTGCCCCCGCATTGCCAGCAGCTGCCACAATGCGCCCCCAATTAGGGTCTCTGCCGAACATAGCCGTTTTAACTAATGTTGAATCTGAAATAGCTCTTGCAACAATTCTTGCTTGTTTATGGGTTTTAGCCCCTTGTACACGATATTCCACGAATTTGGAAGCGCCTTCACCGTCGGATACAATTTGTTTAGCCAGGTGGACCATCATCTCCAATAATTTCTCACGAAATATTTTGTATCCCGGATCACTTTTATTTTCGAGGAGTTCATTTCCAGCGAGGCCGTTCGCCATAACTGCAACCATGTCATTGGTAGAGGTATCCCCGTCTACTGTGATCATATTGAAACTCTCTTCTGTCAGTTCGCTGAGCGTTTGCTGAAGTAATTTTGGCGACACGGCTACATCTGTGACAATAAATGCCAGCATGGTGGCCATATTGGGATGAATCATTCCAGATCCCTTTGCTATTCCGCCCATGTTGACTTCATAACCATCACAGCCAAATTCAAGAAATCCTTCTTTAGCAAACGTATCTGTAGTCAGTATAGCGTTGGCAGTAAAGGATCCTGCATTTGATTTGGAACTAAGCTTGCGTACATTTTCCTTAATACCATTTACGATGTCTTCCGTTGGAAATTTCTTCCCGATTAAACCTGTGGAGGCCACAATCACTGATTCGGCATCAATATTCAATTCCTCTGCCAGAACATTGGCCATAGCCTCGGCTCCCTCGTATCCTTGAGGGCCAGTACAGGCATTGGCGTTACCTGCATTGACCACAATGGCGTGTGCTTTTCCATTTTTGATATGTTTTTTAGAAAGTTTGACGCATTCAGCAACCACTTCATTCTGTGTAAACACTGCTGCTGCACTTGCTTCATGCTCGCTGTAAATAATGGCCAGGTCTCTTCTCATTGATTTCACTCCAGTATGTGCCCCCCAGCATTTGATTCCGCGCACATTCGTAATGTTCTTTATCATATTCCTTTATGGTCTTAACGCTACATGTTGCAATCCTGCAGTCTCTTCCAGGCCTAGTACGAGGTTCATATTTTGAATGGCCTGCCCCGCAGCACCTTTTATCAGGTTGTCTATTACTCCAACAGCAATGATATTTCCGGTGCGATCGTCGCTCGTTACATGAATATCGCAAAAATTGGTGCCTCTCACATCCTTTATGGCCGGTATTTGCTCTCTTAGACGAACAAAAGGTTCATTATTATAAAATTCACTGTACATAGATTTTAATTTAACATCAGTGATCTTCTTGGGATTTTTTATGTAACAGGTGGCCAATATTCCACGATCAACGGGAAGTAAGTGAGGTGTGAACTGAATACTTAATGTCCGGTCAGCCACCTCGGAAAGTTGTTGCTGAATTTCTATGCTGTGCCGATGAGTTTTTATGCCATAAGCCCTGAAGTTTTCATTGACGTTGGAATAATGGTTGAGCTCTTTCGCTTTCGCTCCTGCTCCGGTTACACCCGATTTTGCGTCGATGATGATATCACTCACTTGATCAAAATTATTGTGGGCCAGCAGAGGCAATAAGCTTAGAATGGAAACAGTAGGGTAGCACCCAGGGTTGGCTATAAGATTTGATCTACTGATTCGTTCTCGATGTAATTCAGGTAAGCCGTAAGCTGAATCCTTAAAACCTTCTACGAAATGATGAGATTTTTTGTACCATTCTTCATAAGTGGAAGCTTTATCCAATCTGAAATCACCGGATAAATCAATGATTTTAAAGGGTTCTTTATGCCACTTTTCAACATAATCCATAGACACGCCATGAGGCAAAGCCAGGAAAACAATATCTGGTTTTAAACCTGGAATTTTGTTAGCACTGACTAGAGGGAAATCTATATGCGCTGATAGGAATGGATGCACATCAGAGGTTAATTGTCCTTTGTAACTTTCGCTGGTTACGGCTATAATTTCAATATTGGGATGACTGGGAAGAAATCTCAACAATTCAGATCCAGTAAATCCGGTTGCTCCTACAATGGCGACCTTTGCTTTAGGCATGAGCATAATTTTTAGTCAGGACATTCTTTAGAGCTCCAATGAGAGCTTCGATATCTTCTTTGGTGATAATAAGTGGAGGAACTAACCTGAGGACATTGACTGCTGTGGCGTTAGCAATTATTCCCTCATCTAACAGGTCTTTTGCCAGTTCTTTTGTTTCAAAGGGAAACTCAATGCCTAGCATCAAACCCACACCTCTTACTTCTTTAATTTCATTTCCCAATTCCTGTTCAATGCGGTTTCTCAGATATTCTTCTCTATCTATGGCGATTTGCATCAATCCCTCTTCTTCAATCGCTTCCATGCAAGC
>DATFJT010000224.1:0-2667 GCA_035269065.1 Saprospiraceae bacterium
ACATGAGAAAACTATAAAAATGAGAGGTAGGATCAAGAAAATATCTAAGTAACGTAGAAATTCACAACAACTGAGCTCTAAATAATTCCACTTTTCGAAAAATCTGTTGATGAATATTATTAAAGCAATTGGAATTGATAAGGAGATTTCCTTATAGTAATGCCGGGGATTTATAACCCTTAAAAATAATAGCACTATTACGAAAAGAATAATTACCGCAAATGATATATCTTGTATTATTCCTTCCTTCATTTGTGATAAAAAGGGAGAAACTAGATAGTCACTAAGTACTTGATCAATAGGCTCTTTTAACAGGAAGTATATAAGTACCGTTGATACTATTACTGTCAATCGACTTAGGGAAAATATATATTTAAATGAGGGGACATATTCGATTTTCTTGCCAAGGATAACCATAAGCTACAATCATTTTTCGGACACAGCTGCCCATTATATAAATAATACCCCTGTCACCCCACCTTCCCCTCATACAACCAACCCTGAAAGCCAATAAACAGCTCGCGGATGGACTGGACACTGCCTAGTTCTTGCTTTGCATTGCTAAGGGCTTTGTATTTGAGTTCTAAGAGGTCGGGGAGTTTTTGATCGTCCAGCTCGCTGACGCCCGCTCGGACATATTGGTCTAAGACGAAATTGATGAATTCCTGTTGCTTGGGGTTGTAGGAGTGCAAGTGGACCTTGGCAAGATTGGCGCGATCACTCCGAGGTACAATTTCGGTGTGATAAGCAATGTAAGCCAGGACATCATACAAATCGCTATCCTGTCCATGCACGAGGCTCTTCAGTTCTTCTAATTGTTCCTGTGAGTATCCTTTTTCCTGTAATTCTTGTAGCAATTTCTTGCGGGTATCCGGACGACTCCAAATCTTTCGTAGCTCTTCCTCGTTTTGAAAAAGTGCAGGAATGTCCCCAAATAATTGTTGTACAAACTCCGTAGAGGAAATCGGCTTTCCCTCAGGACTCCAAAAGGTCGTTTTTACCATGGCGTCTAGTTCTCGCACCTTATTGTCTGAAAGTTTTACACGCACCATTTGTCGCGCGGGCTTGTCGCATACGCAAGGTGCATTTCCACATTCTGAGCAAAAATCCGGCTCTTTTGCACATTTACAGGGATTGTCACCACATGTATTGCAAACGCTTTCCATCGGTTGATGAATGACGGGTTCAGCTTTGATGGGCTCACCATCCCATTCTTCATCGTTAAAATGTTCATGTGCTTTAACGAAGTCATAGATAGTAAAATGATCTTTTCCATCATAGAGACGCGTGCCCCTGCCTACAATTTGCTTGAATTCCACCATAGAGTTAATGGGGCGCAACAATACAATGTTTCGAATCTCCGGGGCGTCGACTCCTGTGCTCAGTTTTTGCGAAGTAGTCAGTATGGTCGGAATGGTCTTTTCGTTGTCCTGAAAATCTCTTAAATGCTGTTCACCTAAACTCCCGTCATCGGCAGTTACTCGATGACAGTAGTTGGGGTTGGTGCTATCAGAAAGCTGGTTAATCAGGTCCCGGATGGCGAGGGCATGAATCTGTGTGGCACAAAATACAAGTGTTTTTTGATTTTGATTCATGAGACTTAGTAGCTGTTCCACTTTGAACTTTTCAAGATCCATGATCTCGATAATACGGTTCTGCTCTTGCAAAGTGTATTGTCGTTCCTTATCAATTTCTCCTTCGAGGACAATATCATCCGAGGTGTATCGATACTCGTCTCCCGTGGTACTGATCTCTTTTACTTTGAAGGGCGTGAGAAATCCATCGTTGATTCCCTGTTTGAGAGAATAGGTGTAAATCGGTTCACCAAAATAGTCGTAGGTGTCTCGGTTGACATCGCGTCTGGGCGTAGCGGTGAGTCCGAGTTGCACGGCCGGACTAAAATGCTCCATAATCGCTCGCCAGCTGCTTTCATCCTTGGCTCCTCCGCGGTGGCACTCATCAATGATGATAAAATCAAAAAAGTCTTCCGGGTAGTCACCAAAATACGGTGCGTCGTTAGGGCCGCTCATGAATGTTTGAAAGATGGTGAAGAATATACTGGCATTGGTAGGCACTCTGCCTCTCTTTTTTATGGCATCCGGACGGATGCGTATCATGGCATCCTCATCAAAAGCACCGAAGGAGTTGAAAGCCTGGTCGGCTAGTATATTGCGGTCAGCCAAAAAGAGGATGCGGGGTCTTCGTTGTCCATCTCTTTGTCGATTCCAGCGGGCTTGAAAAAGTTTCCAGCAAATGTGGAAGGAAGTGGCGGTCTTTCCTGTTCCAGTAGCCATAGTTAAGAGAAGGCGGTCTCGGTCTTCAGCTATGGCATCTAGTACGTTAACGATGGCTACTTGCTGAAAGTAATACGGCAGATACTTTCCCTTATATAACTCGTAAGGAATTTCCTGCAACTTCTGCTTCCAGTCCCAAACCTCCGGTTTGTTATTTTTGACCTCCTCCGGATAGGTTTTAGCCCACAGCGCCTGCGGTGAGGGAAAAGAGTCAATTTCTTTTTCTTCGCCTGTCTCTCGATCGATCAAATAGATGCGATCCCCATTTGTGGAAAATGTAAAGCGGATCTGCAGATGCTCAGCGTACTGTTTTGCTTGTGCTACGCCATCTGTATAGTATTTGTTTTGCGCTTTGGCTTCAATGACAGCTATT
>DATFJT010000225.1:0-4919 GCA_035269065.1 Saprospiraceae bacterium
TTAAATCCTTTTTTTTACCTCTTCGCTGCTTCTGCGCTAAAATAACATGTCAGTTTTACGAAAAATAACTTGTAAGGGCCTCCTTTTACATAGATCATCGCATGCATTCATACGAGTCTACAGCCTCATGATCAGGCCCAAATTATGATTCCAAAACTCTAATTTAATGAAATCCTCATTTTATGGAAAGAAAGACTTCACAATTAATTAATGCCTGCTACATTTTCAGCAACTCCGGTTGTCCACAAAAAAAATAATTTTTATATTCCGAAGTCCTTTAGGAGGATTAATTTGACTTAGGGAATGGCCATTTGGTCATTCCTTTTTTATTGCTTTAAGGTCTCATCCAGCCATCTGAAAAATTCTCTGTGCCACAGCACTCCATTCTGAGGTTGCAATACCCAATGACCTTCATCCGGGAAATACAGAAATCTGCTTTTGACTCCCTTTATCTGTGCGCTGTGAAATGCCTGTATGCCTTCTGAAACCGGTACCCGGAAATCTTTTTCCCCGTGAATGACCAAAATGGGCGTATCCCAGTTTCCTACGAACCTGTGCGGGCTGTAGGCTTTGTAGTCGTCTTGCCACTTTTCTTTCCAATAAGGGCCGCCGACATCAAAGTTGGCAAAAAACAACTCCTCCGTGGTGGTGTACCAACTCTCCAGGTTGAACAAGCCACAATGGCTGATGAATGATTTGAATCGCCCGTCGTGATTTCCTGCGAGCCAATACACGGAATAACCACCAAAGCTTGCTCCAATGGCTCCTACCCTATCGGCATCAATGGAAGGCTCAGTGGCAATCGCATCATCAATTGCCGTGAGGTAATCCTGCATGGCGTCTGCACCCCAATTCTTACTAATGGCCTCATTCCACTCTGTTCCGAAAGAGGGTAAACCTCTCCTGTTCGGCGCCACGATAATGTAATCCTGGGCCGCCATTAATTGAAAATTCCACCTGAAAGAGAAAAATTGATTCACTGCCGCCTGGGGTCCACCCTGGCAATACAAAAGGGTCGGGTATTTCTTCTCCGGATCAAAATCAGGTGGATAAATGGTCCAAACCAGCATCTGCTTCCCGTCATGCGTTTCAACCCATTTGGATTTTATTCTCCCCGGATCCAGCTTTCCCATGACTTCTTGAGTGACAAACGTCAGCCTTTCGTCAATGCCGTTGGACAAATCCAGTTTGTATAATTCATGTGGACTCGTCATGGATGCCTTTCTCACAGTCACAAATCCATCCGCCACGAGAAAATCATAATAATTGTGTCTTCCCTTGGAGAGCTTCTCAGGTGTACCGCCTTCCACCGGAACAGTAAAAAGCTGAATGGTGGCCTCTACCCCGGACAAGAAGTACAATTTCTCCCCATCCTTTGAGAATTGGGGGTGATTGGCATTTTCATCATAATCTTTTGTCAATTCCCGGCGTGTGCCATTTTTTAAATCCTGAATAAATATGCGGTTACGGTCACTCTCGTATCCATCCCGGGCCATACTATTCCATGCGATATATCTGCTATCGGGCGAAAAGACGGGTTCCCGGTCGTACCCAGGCAAATCAGAAGTCAAATTCATGGATTCTCCTGAGGGCAAATGATAGAGATAAATGTCACTGTTGGTGCTGACGGCATAATCGATTCCAGACATTTTTTTACAACTGTAAGCAATCCACTGACCATCAGGAGACCAGTTGTACCCTTCTTTTCCGCCAAAGGGCTGAAGGGGTACGTCGTAAGGTTCAGCCAGGATATTGGTTTCTTCGACCAAACCGGTATCAGTCAAGCCCGCGGTAAATAGATTGGAGCGGTAGCCGTCCTCCCAATGATCCCAGTGCCGGTACATGAGGTCATCAATAACCTTCCCGGTGGCATGAGGCAGATCCGGGTATAAGAGTGAAGTGTCATAAGCGACTTCAGCTGTGAAAAGAACATTGCTCCCATCCGGAGAATATTTGAAGCTGGTCATTTTTCGTTCAGAAAGTTTGTTACGTTCTGAGCCATCAGTATTGATTTCCCATAGCTCCCCTTTATATAAGAAGCCAATTTTGTCGGTATTCGGACGAAATTGCGCATTGTATTCTGAGCCCTCCAGGTCGGATAGCAATGTGGGATTGCCTCCGTTTGTATTCAGCAGGTAGAGATCTCGATCTCCCTTATTGGCTTTGAGGTCGTAATCTGTCAGACCATAAACAAGGGTTTTACCGTCTTCTGAAAGATCATCCTGAGAAATACGATCAATCTCCCACAGTAATTCCGGGGTTAGTCTTTCCTGCTCATAAATTCCCTGGGTCATAAGAATAAAAGAAAGTAAGAGAACAATTTTGTCCATTGGTTTTTGTTTTAATTTGCAAGACGCGCTAATAGGCACCCAAAGATACACAGGTGTAATTGAAAGACGTAAGACGATATGTTCAATCTTTCTACAGAAACGAAGGGAATGATGGACTTTCACTTGACGGAGGAGGGAAAGGAATATCGTTTATCGGTAGCAGACCGTTTTGACGAAATAGCACATCTATGGGATTCTGCCATGGGTGGTTTGTACCTGCACCCCGATTATTTGAGGGCGGTTGACAATGCCTCTCCTCATGGCCTTCGACTACTTTTCGTACAATTCTACTATGATGCCCAACTCATAGGGCAGGCTTGTTTCCAGGCGCTGAGCATTAAAGGAAAGGACCATTACCAACCAGACGAGAAAGCCAGTATGTGTCAATATGGCTTTTTCCACTCCCTGATGGATTTCATGCGCAGGAAGATTATCAACCGTACCAGGCTGAATATCCTCGTTGCCGGGAATCTCATGAATGTCGGCACTAATTTCTATGTTTTCAGTGACGAAGTCGGGGAAGAATTGGCCACGCGCCTGCTTGGTAAAGGAATCAAGAGGAGCATTCAGTTTCTCAAACAAGTGAGAGGTCAAAAATTTGACAGTTCCATCGTCAAAGAATTCAATGAAGAGCAGGAAGCAGCCCGACAGGTGTTTCGGGATTATCGCTATTATCAATTTTCCGTGGAGCCCAACATGCGTCTGGCACTGCTTTGGGATAATTTTGAAGACTACCTCGAGGCCATGAGTTCCAAGTACCGGGTGCGCCAGCGCAGGGCACGTAAAAAATTAAAGGGTTTGACCATCCGGGAATTGACGCTTGAAGATTTGGCCAAATACAGGGAGGAAATGCATGCCCTCTACCTGGAAATTGCCAACAACGCCCAACTCAACCTGGTCAATGTCGACCCGAACTATCATTATTCTCTCAAAGAACATTTAGGAGATCGAATCCACATTCGCGGTTACTTCAAAGAAGATCAACTCGTCGGGTTTTTCACCCTATTGCACAATGGCGGCACGCTCGATGCCGGTTATCTCGGTATCCTGACTGAAGAAAACAGACGGCACCAGATTTATCTCAACATGCTGTATGACATGATCGCCTATGGTATCAAGCATGACATGCAGGAAATTGTATTTGCCAGGACAGCCCTGGAAATCAAGAGCAGCGTGGGCGCTATTCCCGAAGAGAAATTCCTGTTCCTGAGGCATCAGAATCCCGTGTGGCACAAATTATCCAAAGAGTTTCTGAAAGTATTCAATACGCCACCAGAGTGGAATCAACGGCATCCGTTTAAGTGATGAGATTGAGTAGCAATGAACACTCTTCCTATTTACAATGGACTAAAACTGGAGTATTAACACTAAGAATCTAAGCCACTAAGATATTGCGGTCTACTTATGTTTTAGGCATTTACTTACCTCCATTTTTTGACCATAAAATGCGAAAGGCTTGGGCTAACGCGGGAATCTAAAAGATCTTGCTCTTCTGAGTGCCTGACTGCCTTGGTGGTAAAAAAGAAAACACTGCATCTCATCTACGGCTTTCAAGTTGATCACCCATTCTTTCGTTCTTTGGGCTGTAAGGCCGCTTTCTGAACGCCCTCATAAATGACCGTTACCGAAGTACCATAAATATCCCTGGCAGAAAAAGGGCTGGGGGCTTCTTCTACAACGACCTGTCGGTATTTGGAGTTATCTGCCTGGTTGTTGGATAAGGTCAACAACAGTAGAAAGGCCGCAGAGAAAAAGATGAGGACCACGCTCGCGGCCGCCATCCGGTAGCGGAGGCGGAATTGAGCCAACAGCAACTGCTTCTCTTCCTGATTGTCCAATTGATCTTCCAGCTTGCCCCAGGCAGTAGCCGAGGGCGACATTTGCAGACCATCCATTTTCTCTGACCAGTGATTATTGCTCATTTGACCTTTTTATTTTGTTGATTGCTTCAATTCTCGCTCTCAATCTTTTCCGGGCGAGAATAAGTTGTGACTTGGAAGTATTGATGCTGATGTCTAGCATGTCGGCAATCTCCCTGTGTTTGTATCCTTCAATACAATAGAGATTGAAGACCGTCCTGTAGCCATCCGGCAGCTCATCGATGTAAGAAAAAATCTCCTGGGCTGTCAATTGATCTAGAAGGTGATCCTCCAGTATTACTTCATGTGCTACGTTCAATTCAAGTGTCGACTTGAATTTTTTGTTTCTTCTATGGTACATCAGGCATTCATTGACCATGATGCGGCGCATCCAGGCTTCCAACGCCTCCGGCTCATCCAATTGATCCAGTTTGGTGAAAGCATTGAAAAAGCCTTTGATCATGATGTCTTCGGCATCCTGCTCATTGGCAATGTAGCGCCTGCAGACGGCATACATCTGGGGGGATAACTTGTCGTAGACCGCTTTTTGGGCACGACGATCTCCCTTTTTCAGGGCCATAAATGTCTGTTGATCCACCATTTCAGGTATAAGATGCAAAAAATTGTGGATTTGGTGGGAAGAGTGTAGAGGGGGAGATAGGGAGATGGGGTGAGGGGGAGAAGAAGAGAAGTGGGGAAAGGCGGATTTGGAAAGGGGGTGATTAGGAAA
>DATFJT010000226.1:0-5124 GCA_035269065.1 Saprospiraceae bacterium
ACATCCTGCGCCACGAAAAGCCTTTGTATATAGCGGTAGACTCTGAAGAGCATTCCGCCTACATCACCACAGAATTGGAGCCGGTAGGTGAGGGTGATGAGGATCAGAGTTGATGTACCAGATTAACGAAAGCGAAGTTTAATTTTACACTGGAAATTTTTTAAGTACTATTTTTTGTAGAAGAAGGTACTTGGCTAGTCTGTGTATTTTTAAGGAGACCCTCAAGCTGGCATCTGTGACCTCCACCACACACGGAGCTTTAAGATTCTCTTATTTTTGTCCTTAAAAACCATGAATATAGGTGGAACCATCCGCAATATCTTTTCCATGCGCTGCCCAAGATGTCATGGAGATACGCTTTTCGAGACTAAATTGTGGGAGTTGAAGAAAATGCTGAGCATGAAGGAGGAGTGTGGCAATTGTGGCCAACCCTTTGAGTTAGAGCCCGGGTTCTATTGGGGAGCCATGTACGTGGCCTACGGCATTTCATCTGCGATCATTCTTGGGACTTTCATTATACTACGATTTTTGATCGGCTACACCATGACCCAGAGTTATATTGCGGTGTGCATTCTCATCCTTTTTCTCATTCCCTATGTATTCCGATTGGCAAGATCCCTGTGGATTCATCTTTATGTCAAATACGATCCCAAAGCGGGAGAAAATCAAGACAAAAACACATGAGCAACTGGATGTGGGCGCTGATTGTGTTCGGCCTTATTCTCATTGTGATGCTATTGTTCAGAAGGCCCATGCATAAAAAGGCCTATCGACTATTTTTTAGCTGGGTGTTGCAGGACAAGGAGATTCCTGTCATGGAGGTGAAGGATATCAATGAGGGTGAGCATCTTTACCTATTGGACACGAGAGCCCCGAAAGAATTTGAAGTCAGTCATATAGAGGGTGCTCGACGATTTGGCTTTGAGGAAAAGCAGTGGTATTTGTTGGACGAGGTAGGCAAAGAGGATACAATTCTGGCCTATTGCACGGTGGGCTATCGGAGCCAACAGGTGGTCAAAGAATTACGTGAGAAAGGATATGAAAACGCCTACAACCTCAAGGGAGGACTTTTTGAATGGATGCACCAGGGAAAACCCCTTTTTCGCGACGGTCAGCGGACCAAAGCGGTTCATACCTACAACCGAAGCTGGGGAATGTGGTTATCTGAAGGAGAAAAAGTGTATGAATAATGCAGGAATTGTGGCAAATATTTGTGGAGGGCTATAAGGGCTATGCCTCTTATTTGTGGTATGAAATGACGCATCCGGGGCCGAGGAATTACTTCTATTGGTTGATCGGGGTCAGCCTATTCTTTTTTGCGGTAGAAATCCTACGCCCCTGGCGAAAGAACCAACCCATTTTCAGAAAAGACTTCTGGCTGGATCTTTTCTACATGTTTTTTAATTTTTTCCTGTTCTCGCTGATCATTTACAATGCCGCCAGCTCGGTAATTGTCCACCTGCTCAACGATGGCATTCTCAACTTAACTGGATTCAACCTACAGGCCAATAATCCCATGCAATACTGGCCGGCCTGGGCGATTTTGTTGACCGGATTTATCGTCCGGGATTTCGTGCAATGGAACACACATCGCTTGCTGCACCGCGTACCGAGACTGTGGGAATACCATAAAGTACATCACAGTGTGGAACAGATGGGCTTTGCCGCTCACCTTAGGTATCACTGGATGGAGACCATCGTATACAGAAGTATTGAATACCTGCCCCTGGCCTTGCTGGGGATTGGACTCCATGATTTTTTTATCATCCACATCTTCACCCTGGCCGTCGGGCATTACAACCACAGCAATATCAGTGTCGATGCGCGTTTGAGCGGATTGATTTTTGCCGCATTGCTTTCGATAGTTTTCCTGGGTGGATACTTTGATGTTACTTTAATCGTAGGCTGGTCATTGACAGCTCAACTGGTTTTTGTCGCAGGACTATTGCTGGCCGGTTTTTTTGTCCTTGGGCCATTTATGAAGCGCATATTCAATTCACCTGAAATGCATATTTGGCATCATGCCAAGGACATCCCTCAGGAAAAGAAATACGGCGTCAATTTTGGTATCACCCTGGCTTTGTGGGATTACCTTTTCGGTACGGTTTACTGGCCCTCGACCGGTCGGGACATCGCCCTGGGCTTTGAGCGCGTGAAGGAATTCCCCAAAACCTTCTGGAGGCAGATCAGGCACGGGTTTTAGATTTTTCCTATTTTTCTGAAAAATTTCCTATGCCATTCCAAACACTGAAGCTTATCTTATTGATTTCAATCTCCTTAGTAATTCTGGGTGGATGCAGCGAAGACATGCCCGAAGATCAACTGTTGCCACCAACTGAGTATGAAATCTTCCAGGTGGTCGAGGAGATGCCTCTGTTTCCTGGTTGTGAGCACTTAGAGTCAAAGCGAGAGAGAAACAGTTGTTCACAAGAAAAATTGCTCCGGTTTATC
This sequence comes from Saprospiraceae bacterium, assembly GCA_035269065.1. Lineage (GTDB taxonomy): Bacteria > Bacteroidota > Bacteroidia > Chitinophagales > Saprospiraceae > DATFJT01. The sequence goes on from DATFJT010000226.1 coordinate 2,452, forward strand.
GACTCGCTCCTGATCATGCCGCCGGAAGTAGTCTCCGGGCAAGTGGAAGGTACAGGAGTCGTAACTTTTATTATTGATGAAAGAGGTGATGTCGGGCCGCCAAAGGTGATCAGAAGTGTCTGCGTACTCTGCGACGAACAAATGCTGTCCATTGTGCGTCAAATGCCGCGATGGATTCCGGGGAAACAAAGGGGCAGGGAGGTTGCGGTACAGTTTAATTTACCGATGAGATTTGAGCGTTGATAGAACTGTAAAATTGCTCTACTATTAGAGAAGGGCTAATTAGTCCTACCTATTTTTTAATAAGTCGGAAAGTTGCTGTCTGAGTTGAGGTAGCTGGTTTTGTATTATTTGCCAAACTTCTTCCGCATCTACCCCAAAGTAGTTATGAGCCAAAATATTTCTAAAGTTTTGGATTTGCCGCCAGGGAATAAATGAAGCTTCGTGTTTAGTAGAATGACTTATTCTACCAGCAGACTCTCCAATGACTACAAAATTCATGAGAACGGCATCAAATGTTTTTTTGTCAGTATAAAAATCATCTGGCGAACAACAATCAGAAGTAAAAGAGGAAATTTTTTCACATCCCTCCAACATAGCCATTACATTCGGGATGTCTTTTTCATACATAAATCACTTCTTGGAGGATACGATCTCTGTAATAAGTTTTCAGGTATTTTTCACGACATATATCTACATTTCTATTGAATTGTTCCTGCAACAATCTTCTCAATGCATGTTTTTTATCGTATAGGTTTTGAGTATTTTCCTCGAACTCAATCATCAGGTCTATGTCACTATCTTCCGAGGAATGATTCTTAGCAAACGACCCAAATAGCCCCAGCTTAGTCAAACTAAATTCGGTGAAAAAATCATCTTTTTTTAGCCTTAGAAAGTCGAGTATATCTTTTCTTTCAAGCATGCAAGAAAGATAAGGGTAAATCTTAACTTTTGCCAGTTCGAATTACAACTCAAACTTAATTCCCTGTGCCAATGGCACCTCGTCTGCCCAATTGATGGTATTGGTTTGACGGCGCATGTATGCCTTCCAGGCATCAGAGCCGCTTTCTCGTCCTCCGCCGGTTTCTTTCTCACCACCAAAGGCCCCACCAATCTCTGCTCCACTTGTGCCTATGTTGACATTGGCGATACCACAATCGCTACCGGCATGACTGAGGAACAATTCGGACTCCTTCAGGCTATCGGTCATGATGGCTGAGGACAATCCCTGGGGTACATTGTTCTGGATGGCAATGGCTTCTTCTATGGTATCGTACTTCATGAGGTACAAGAGAGGTGCAAAAGTCTCCGTTTTCACGATGTCCATATCCGGGGTGACCTCGGCAATGCAGGGCTTGATGTAGCAACCGCTTCTATAATCTTCTCCTTCTAGAACTCCTCCATCGACAAGCATTTTCCCACCTTCTTGTTTGATCGCCTCGATGGCTTTGAGGTAGGTGTTCACGCTGTCCTTGTCAATGAGAGGTCCGACATGGTTGTTTTCATCCAGGGGATTGCCGATGCGCAATTGCTGGTAGGCAGAGGTCATCTGCTCTTTGACCTTGTCGTAAATACTGCTGTGTACGATCAAACGGCGGGTACTGGTGCAGCGTTGACCGCAAGTCCCTACGGCTCCGAAAACAGCTCCTGCGAGTACCACCTTGAGGTCTGCCGAAGGGGTGACAATGATGGCGTTGTTGCCTCCTAGTTCAAGGATAGTCTTACCCAATCGTGCAGCTACAGTCTGTCCCACGATCTTACCCATTCTGACACTGCCTGTCGCAGAAATCAATGGCAGTCTGTCGTCTTTGGTCATGAACTCTCCTACCGTATAGTCTCCATTGATCAGGCAGGAGATGCCATCAGGCAAGTTGTTCTCTGAAAGCACTTCCTGGATGATGTTTTGGCAGGCTACACCACATAGAGGCGCTTTCTCACTTGGCTTCCAAATGCACACATTTCCGCAAACCCAGGCAATAGCAGCATTCCAGGACCAGACAGCCACGGGAAAGTTGAATGCACTGATAATGCCTACCGGACCAAGGGGATGCCATTGTTCGTACATGCGGTGACGAGGGCGCTCGGAGTGCATGGTCAATCCGTACAATTGGCGGCTGAGGCCTACTGCAAAATCACAGATGTCGATCATTTCCTGAACTTCGCCCCAGCCTTCCTGAAGGCTTTTTCCCATTTCGTAGGAGACGAGACGGCCCAGGGCATCTTTGTTTTCTCTCAATTTCTCACCGAACTGACGGATAATTTCTCCTCTTTGAGGCGCCGGCATCATGCGCCAAATATTGAATGCCTGCTGTGCCTGCCCGACCAGTTGGTCGTATTCTTCCCTAGTGGTTTGGCTCACTGAGCCGATTTCCTCGCCGTTGACCGGGCTGGAGGAAGTAATTGTGTTTCCGGATTGGAGTTTTTGGTTGCCAATATGTGTACCAGGGTTGGTGTTGTCAATTCCCAGGCTTTTTATGAAGGATAGATCCATGATTTTTCTTTTTTTGCAAAAGTAAATAAATCAAACGGAGCGGGAAATCATTTGCCTCTCAGTCTGCAATATGAATCAATTGAAACAATTTCGGGATCCATCTTTTCGACGTGTCGCCGGGCTGGATGAAGCGGGCAGAGGCTGCCTGGCAGGGCCTGTTGCTGCGGCTGCTGTTGTCTTGC
>DATFJT010000227.1:0-6487 GCA_035269065.1 Saprospiraceae bacterium
AATACTCCTCAGGCAGGATACTGCCGATGTTCGGTTGACACCCATTGCGCAAACCCTCGGTATACGAGGATTAGAGAAAAGAATGGAAGGTGTCCGCAGCAAGCTCGATGCCCACAAATCCATTGAGAATTTTGTGTGTAAAACCAGTGTCGCTCCTGATCAAATCAATCCATGGCTCGAGCGCGTAGGCAGTGCGCCATTGAAGCAAAAAGTGAAAATAGAGAGTGTGCTCTTACGCCCGAAAGCAAGTCTGGAGGCACTTTCAGCAGAATTGCCCTTCCTGGGAGAATTTCTCAGTCAATACCCCAGGGAGTACATCGACTTCAGCGAAAATCAGATGAAGTATTCGGGTTATATCGAGCGCGAGAAAGAAATGGCAGATAAAATGAACCGTTTGGACAAGGTGTTTTTACCTGATGACTTTTCTTATGACGATGTGCAGTCTCTTTCCTTAGAGGCCAGGGAAAAATTGAAAGAGGTGCGCCCCAGAACCATCGGCCAGGCGAGCAGAATTAGTGGCGTGAGTCCTTCTGATATATCTGTTTTGCTTGTGATGTGCGGGAGGTAAAAAAGCCCGAACCTGGGGCCCGGACTTTTCTTCATGGTTTTGAAAAAGAACTGTTTATCTCGGTCCATTCCCGCGACGAGGTCTTCGATCCCGGTGATGCATTCTTCGACATGCTTTTGTAATAGCCGCCAATTGTCTAGCAGATTCTACTGTGATAGTGCGTCCATTTTCGAGTTGCACATCTTGCGGAAATTGCACTTTCGGTCTTTCAGTGGCATCTGGATTGCTGTCTCTCCATTCCATCAGAAAAAGGACTAACTCATCAGAAGAGTTGATTTCCTGTGTCGAGCCATCCGGAACTATCAGGGTGATTGGAAAAACCCAATCAAGACAAGGCGTTCTGTCAGGACGGCAAGACATGATCAATCTTCTTTTGGCCTCATCGCTTTCAAGCGTGATGGTATTTCCATCCTGGTCCTCTACCTGGTAAGGGTATTGAAGCTGAGGTCTCTCTCGACTATCCGGATTGTCCGCTCTCCAGTTTCTGAGGGCCTCCTTCAATTCGTCCTTATTATCCATTTCTTCCGCTGTACCATCCGGGTAAGACAGTGTTACGGGGAAGATCAACTTGAAGCATCTTCGCTCCTCCGCAATACTTTCTGCACAATCTTTTAGCAATTCTGCTACATCTTCCCTGCTTTCTACAGTGACGATGGGGCCATCACTCAATTCTACATCATGCGGGAATTGAACCTTAGGACGTTGAATATTCCCTCTGTTTTCCTGCAGGTATTCTCTCAGGCTTGTTTTCAATTCCTCTTTTGAGTTCACTTCTAATGAACTGCCATCTGAAAATACAAGAGTAACTGGGAAGACAGGCATGAAACAAGGTTGTCTGTCACCCCCGGCGGTGAGGAGGGCATCTTGAGAAATCTCATCCTCGGCAGTCATGTACAGGTAGCTTTCATCGGCTGTAAGGCTTCTGGAGGCCGCTTCAAATTCTGTTATCTCTTCTATATCATCTTTTTCACATGCAACAAAAAGAATACCTATGGAAAGGATGAGAAGAAAAATTTTCAAGCTGATTCTAAACATAATTGATAATTTTAAGTGATTAATTGCTGATTCATTTGTTTGATACACACACTTCTCATTTGTACCCGGTTAAAAAGAAAAATCTGAAAAAAATTTATGTCTGCTGATTGGAAAGACGACTGGAAAGGCTTGATTGATGGGGACCGGGAGGCGTTTCGTCGCTTGTATGAAAAAAGTGTTGACGAATTATTCAGATATGCGGGAAGAATCATTCAGGACGACGCCCTAATAGAGGATGGCATCCAGGATTTGTATATCAAATTGTGGGAAAAACGTCGAAGTTTACCGGTGGACGCGCCCCCTAAAGCCTATCTATACACCTCTATCAGGAACAATTTAATACGTGTAATGGAAAGACATTACAATAAATACACTGATGTTGAGGTAGACCAAATGCACCTGGGCCAGGAAGCAAGTGCAGAGAGGGACTGGATTCAGGGTGAAAATGAACAAATAAGAAGTGGGTCACTGAAAAAGGCGCTTGAGGAGCTCCCGGATCGACAGCGTGAACTCATCTATTTGAAATACCAGGCGGGACTGAGTTATGACGAGATTGAGGAGGTGATGGGGATTACCAATCAATCCTTACGCAACTTGATGAACCGCGCAATGAAAAAATTGAGGACATTACTTGGCGAGGATCTTTTTATCATTTTTTGTTGGATGGGTACAAAAGGCTTTTTAATGGATCTATTATCATGAAAATGCCTGATTATTTAACTGTTAATCCAAATGATATGATGAATAGGCTCATTTACTGTTTGCTTTTAGGGTTTTTCGTTCTGTTGACTTCATGCTCAGAAGAAGACCACATGGACGAAATGCTGGACACTCAATCCGAATTGAATTTGCCAGACGAAGCCTATGATTATGAGAATTTAGATTTACCCAGTCACTTTACAACAAATGTTGCGGGTCAGCCTTTGCCTACGTCTGTCAATGGCATAGACAATACTCCAACAGACAACCCGGTAACAAATGATGGGGCTACTTTGGGCAGGGTCCTTTTTTACGATAAAAAATTAAGTGCCAATGGTACCATTGCCTGTGCTTCCTGCCATAAGCAGGAGAAAGGGTTTTCTGATGATGCTGTTTTAAGTATAGGTTTTGAGGGGGAAGCCACTGGTCGCCATTCCATGACGCTCATCAATGCCCGCTATTATCAACGAGGCCGCTTTTTTTGGGATGAAAGGGCTGCGACTTTGGAAGAGCAGGTATTAATGCCCTTCCAGGATCCTGTAGAAATGGGTATGACATTGGAACAAGTAGTGAATGCCGTCGAGGCCCAATCCTATTATCCGGAACTATTTGAAAAGGCTTTTGGCTCTCAAGAAGTAAATAGCGATAGAATTGCCTCGGCACTCGCGCAATTTGTTCGCAGTATTGTAAGCTATTCCAGTAAGTACGATGAAGGACGTTCGATGTCCCCATCCCCCGGAGGAAATTTTGCAAATTTCACGGCTGAAGAAAACCTGGGAAAGAATATTTTCTTTCAAACGATTGACAACGGTGGTGGAGCCTGTTTCGGATGTCATACTACGGAAGCATTTGTAAGCGCCAACCCTGGTCCGCAAAACAATGGTCTTGATTCTCTTTCTTCGAGTGATTTGGGCGCGGGGGAGGTATTTAACAATCCCATTTTTGTAGGGCGATTTAAAACGACCACTTTGCGCAATATAGAATTGACGGCTCCATATATGCACGACGGTCGATTCAGTACTTTGGAAGAGGTGGTAGAGCATTACAACAGTGGAATAAAGGCGCACCCTACGCTTTCTCCAGCGCTAACAGATGACAACGGAGCCCCCGTCAGGTTAAATCTTTCTGAGTCAGAAAAATCGGCATTGGTCGCTTTTCTAAAAACATTAACAGACCATACGGTGAGTAATGAAATAAAATGGAGCGATCCTTTCGGGTAATCTGAAAATTGAAATCCCAGGCTTCAAAGAAGCTTTGGGTGATATGGATAAAAATATATAAATGGCTTGACCTTTAATTTTAAAGTGGAAAATGTCGGATAAACAAAGCAATAGTAACTGGTTAACACTTCTAACAAATGAGGCGTTTATCGAATTGGTACAGCAATACGGTGCAGAGGATGCGGCGAAGCAATGGTCAGATGATCATCCAACCCTACCTGAATCCGATATAAAAAAGGCAGCCAAAAGGGTAGCACAACTTTCCGTTGACCCTGAAAACAAGACGCTTTCCCCATCGGTCAAAAAGGAATGGTGGCTAAAAATTGAAGAAAAAACCAGCCATAAGGAGCAAAAAATTGCGGTAACGAGGAATTTGTGGATGAGATGGGGTGTTGCTGCTTCTTTGGCTTTGTTGATGGGAATCGGTTATTTTTTCTATCATAATTTGACCTGGACGAATGTACAGATGGCCTCAGCTGAGCAAAGCTCGATTGACCTGCCTGATGGATCCCGCGTTCGTGTCAATGCTTCTTCGGAAATCAGTTACCGCAGCCGGTCCTTTCAAGAGAAAAGACTGGTGCGTCTGGAGGGAGAAGCATTCTTTGAGGTGGAGGAAGGAGCCTCATTTATTGTCGAGACCAGTGCGGGACAGGTGCGTGTCTTAGGAACTGCTTTCAATGTGCGCCAAAGGCAGGGGAACTTGCAGGTGTCCTGTCAAAGTGGAAAAGTGGAAGTTCTTGTGGCTGGAGGCAAGAAAGTGATTCTAACCAAGGGGCAAGCAGTAAGGTATTCGAAGGGAGACAAAGAATTTGATGAATACGAGGTTCAGGATCCTGGGCAAATCGCATCCTGGACAAGGGGGGAATATATGCTCAATGGTGTACGTTTTGAGGAAGCCATTGGTGAATTGGAGCGACAATTTGATGTGCAGGTCGATGTGCCTGCCAATTTGAATTCGAAAACTGGTAATTTCTACTTCACCGGCTCCAGTGTTGACAGTGCTTTGTACCAGCTGAGTTGGCCACTTAATGCCGATTTTCGAAAAACGGAAAGCGGTACATATGAGATATATTTAAATAAATAAGCTTTTGATGCGTCAGGCGGTCTTACTGCTTTGGCTGTGCCTGATTGGAACAGGCCTTGCCGCCCAAATATCGGGGCAGTCGATGCCCCTGCAACAGGCTTTGTCCGAATTGGAAAAAACCTGGCAGGCCAAATGTGTTTACAGCAATGAATGGATGGCAGAGTTGGAGGTCGAATTGCCTGTGGAAGCCTCTAGTTTTCACGAAGCCCTTACAGATATTTCCGGTCAATTGGACTTACATTTCGAATTTATCCAACCCAGAGTGGTCATGCTAAGGGAATCAAGTACAGAAAACCTGACGGAGAAATCAAAAAAGATTGGGGTAAAATTGGAAGTACGCGATGAAAACAGGGAGCATCTCCCTTTTGCCTTTGTAAGCGAATCAAACAGCAATAAAACCTGGGTTGCAAACGAGCTAGGCCAGGTTAAAATAAGTTGCTTTTCGGGCAGTTGTCTTGAAATATCCTACCTGGGTTTTGAGCCGGCGCAAATCTGTTTCGAGAATGATAGTATGCTGGTGATTCAATTGATTCCACACAGCTACTTAATGCCTGAAATAGAATTGGGCGTATTGAGGAATGTCAATCTCAGTGAAACGAAATCTTGGAAAGGACAGGTCTACAATGCCAATCGACTCAGGCAGTCAGCAGGCCAGATCGGTTGGAATGACCCCCTGAGAGGACTGCAATTCTTACCGGGGATTTCAAATTTTGATGATTACTCGGCCAATGTCCAAATAAGGGGTGGAGATTACGATGAGAATATGATCATTCTTGATGATTTGCCCTTGTACAATGTGGAGCACTATTTTGGATTGACCAGTAATATTTCCGGCGAACTGGCCCGGGAGCTCACTTTGTACAACGAAGCAGTGCCTCCCGAGTACGGAGGCAGGGCATCTGGTGTTATTGATATTTCTTCTGAGGACGAAAGCGATGTTTTTGAAGGAAATGTCCTCTTAAGCAATTTACTGGGTTCTGCAAGGTTCGACATGCCTCTGGCAAGGCAATTAGATCTCACGGTTGCAGTGAGAAGTTCATTGGTCAATCTGGCCAATTCTGATCTGTTTACGGCAGACCGTGAGGCCGGACCCGGGCAAATTTTTATTGGTGAACAAATGTCAGGTGAGGAAACTCCTTTGGCTACAGAGGCCGCCCCAAGGAGTGATTTTCAGGATTACTACGTATCGCTGAACTGGAAGCCGGGTGAGAAAGGGAGATTGAGGCTCAATGGTTTTTACGGACAGGATAATTACGACAATACAGTCATCCACAGTCGTGAATACCCCCGTCTGGAGCGAAGTGTCGAGCTGATGCGTCTGGAAGATGAAGAGGATTGGTACAATGCTGCCCTCGGTTTACGCTGGGATCAATCATGGAGTACTCGCTGGAGACAAACCAGTTTACTCAATTACAGCAGCCATCACTATGATTTGGGTAAATTCTTCTTTGTGAGAAACCCTGTCAATGGTCGATTGCTCAATGGTGATCGCTATCAGAACAACAGCGCCATCAGTGGTTGGAAAATGTCACATATTTGGCAATACCAGGTGAAGGAGCAGACGAGTTTTGGGCTAGGCTTTGAAACGCTGTTGGAGAATAGTGAATTCAGTTCTGTAGCGGCGGACAGCTCAGAAAGGTACCTTACGGATGATGCTTTGACTCAGGCCTTGTTTTTTTCCTGGAACAGCGAAGTCGCCGGTTTGCAATATAATATTGGTTTGAGAAGCAGTTATTACGAACCTTTAGAGAACTGGTACCTTTCTCCCAGGGTACTTTTGCGTTATCACTTTTATGAGAACATGTATCTTCAGGCAAGTTGGAGCCTGCAGCAGCAATTTTTGAGAGAAGTCTATTTTGAAACGCCCACCGGCCGATCCTT